>DAIESR010000430.1 GCA_027346205.1 Beijerinckiaceae bacterium | reverse complement strand
CCGATCGCGACTTGCGCCCGGCCGCGCAGATGACGCACCGCCGCCTCGATCGATGCAACGGTCATTGAGTCCGAGAGGATGATCAATTTCTTGGTCGGATCGCGACCGCGCTTTTTCCACCAGTCGATCAATTGCTCGGCGCCTTCGATCGGCGGCAGCGAATCTGGACGCGCGCCAGTCCAATCGGCGACCCAATCGGGCGCCGCGTTCAAGAAATTCGCCGTGCCGAAAGTATCGGGCAAGAGGATCAGCAGATTGCCTTGATAAAGCTTGGCCCAATCCTCCAGCACGCGGTAAGGCGCCCGGCTCAGATCTTCGTCGGTATCGGCGAGGGCCGCATAGACCATCGGCAATTCATGCGCATTGGTGCCAATCGCTTCGAGCCCGAGTTCCATCGCGAATTTGACATTCGATGTGCCGACGAAGCTTGCGCCGAGCCCGTCCTGCAAGGCTTCGAGGCACCAGCGCTGCCAGAGGAAGCCATGCCGCCGGCGCGTGCCGAAATCCGCGATCCGCAACGGCCCTTCGGCAGCGAGCACGCGCAATCTTTCAACCTTGCCCCAGAGCTTCGCCTTGGATCGCGCATAAAGCACATCGAGCGAGAAACGGCTCATGCCGGCCATCGCCTTGCGCGACCATAATTCATTGACGATGGCGAGCGATGGCACTTCCCACATGGTCGACCCGGGCCAAGGCCCGTCGAAACGCAATTCGAGCTGGCCGTCCTTTTTCGACAGCTCATAAGGCGGCAGAGCGAAGCTCGCGAGAAATGCGAGGAAGTCCGGCTCGAAGATCTGGCTCTTGCCGTAGAAAGTGTTGCCGGCAAGCCAGATCAGCTCGTTCTTCTGGAAACGCAGGACGCGCGCATGATCGAGCTGGGCGCGCAATTCGCCTTCATCGATCACATCGGCAAGGCGGATCGACGGCGTTCGATTGATGAGCGCGAATGTCACCCGCGTGTCCGGCCTATGCTTCCAGATCATCTGGAGCATCAGCAATTTGTAGAAATCCGTATCGAGCAGGGTCCTGATGATCGGATCGATACGAAAAGAATGATTATAGACGCGGGTGGCGAGATCGGGGGTCATGCAGGAGTCCGGTACAGCGACAAATTAGGAGGTCACATCCCAGGTCCAATAGGAAGGGAGGAAGAAACCGCGTTCACACGCCTTTTTATTACATATAGTTATTGTGAATAACTGCGGATGGCCAAACCGCCTTTGCCACAAGGTCCAGATTTTGGTCTCGGTCCTGCATAGCTTATTGCCTCAGAAAACAACAACGAGTGGCAAAGTCGCGATGATCGTTTGGCAGCTCACATTGAACGAATTCATGGCCGGTCAGGGGCAAGGCGAGGGCTATGCGAAGCAAAATCCGGCTGACGATCTGCTCGCCGCTTTGACGCCGCCCGGCTGGGTCGCAGGCACGGAAGTGCCGATCGAGGAAGATCCCGAATTTGCCACCGCGATCGCCAATCGGCCGGATGGCTTTGCCGGCAATCAGGTGCTCTTGCATAAGGAAGGCGACGGCTATCGTCCGATCGGCGCCTATATCGACGCCATGGTCGCGATCAAGGATGAGTTCCGCGGCCGCGAAACCAAGCTTTCAACCGATCTCATCTTGCGCTGCGCGGAACATAGGCCGGTGCCGACCGAGCGGGAACTGACCATTCCCGGCCATAAGGCTTTGATGCGGGCGCATTTCGCCGCCGTCGAACGGGCCATGATCGCCGGGCTCGAAGT
>DAIESR010000420.1 GCA_027346205.1 Beijerinckiaceae bacterium | reverse complement strand
ATTTTCGGCTTCTGGCTCTTCATGCGGCAGCAGGAAAAGAAATGGGAAGGCAAGTTGACGTCTGTCGCGCTTTGCGAGGAGCGCGCTGAAGCCGGTCTCGATCAGTGTGATGGTCACTGAAACAGGGCATGGTTATGCGATAGAATAAAGTCGATCCAGACCTTATGGAATCGCTGGTGATTTCATAACAATATGGCTTTCAGGACGGCTCACACAGCTTTGCCGAAAAGATCGTATGTATCGGCGCCGTCGATTTTCACGGTGACGATATCGCCGACCCGCAAGGGCCGACGGCTGGTGATCTGCACCTTTCCGTCGATCTCGGGAGCGTCGCCTTTGCTGCGTCCCTCCGCTTGGCGGGGGCCGGCCCGATCGATGATCACCTGTATGTGGCGACCGACCTTCTGCTTGAGCTTCTGCGCGCTGATCACCTGCTGGCGTTCCATGAAGCGGCGATGGCGGATCTCTTGCAGTTCGCGCGGCACCATCGGCAGGCCGAGATCATTGGCGGCGGCCCCGCCGACGGGCTCGTATTTAAATGCGCCGACCCGGTCCAGGCGGGCCTCCGTGAGCCAATCGAGAAGCAGATCGAAATCTGCGTCGCTCTCGCCCGGGAATCCAACGATGAAGGTGGAGCGCAGGGTGAGATCGGGGCAGATGGCGCGCCAAGCCTTGATCCGTTCCAGCGTCTTTTCCTGGTCGCCCGGCCGCTTCATCGCATGCAGGACCTTGGGGCTCGCATGCTGCAATGGAATGTCGAGATAGGGCAGGATCTTGCCCGCCGCCATCAGCGGCAAGACTTCGTCGATGTGTGGATAGGGATAGACATAATGCAGGCGCACCCACACGCCCAATTGCCCGAGTTCGCGCATGAGATCGATGAATTTGGCGCGGACGGAACGATCGCCGAAAACGCTTTCCGCATAGGCGAGATCGCGGCCATAGGCGCCCGTATCCTGTGAAATCACCAGGATTTCCTTGACGCCGGCGGCAACGAGTCGTTCCGCCTCGCGCAGAATCTACGCCGCGGGCCGCGAGACGAGATCGCCGCGCAGGCGTGGGATGATGCAGAAGGAGCAGCGATTGCTGCAGCCTTCCGAGATTTTCAGATAGGCGTAATGGCGTGGCGTCAGCTTTATGCCTTGCGGCGGCAGGAGGTCGCTGAACGGATCATGCGCCGGTGCAATCGCCTCATGCACAGCGGCCATCACGTTTTCATAGGCCTGCGGACCCGTCACCGACAGAACACGCGGAAAGGCCGTGCTAATCGTTTCCGCTTCGGCACCCAGGCAACCTGTGACGATGACTTTGCCATTTTCTTCGAGCGCCGCGCCGATCGCTGCCAAAGACTCTGCCTTGGCACTGTCGAGAAAGCCGCAGGTATTGATGATCACCGCATCGGCGCCGGCATGAGTCTTGACGAGTTCATAGCCTTCGGCCCGCAAGCGCGTGAGAATATGCTCGCTGTCGACGAGCGCTTTCGGACAGCCGAGCGACACGAAGGAAATTTTCGGAGCTTGCATGATTTTCTGAGCCGGAGGCACAGCCTGCGGCTCTATAGGGTATGGCTTCGTCATCCCGTTTCGATTGCCATGCCCCGGCGGGTGATGCAACAACAGATAGCCAAGCCGCTGCGGCGACAAAAGAAAACCCGGCCCACGAAGGGCCGGGTTTGTCCATTCTCAAAGCAATGCGGGTTCGACTCAGTACTTGGCGAAGACCGGAGCCGAGCCCATGAGATCGAACTTATAGCTGAAGCCGACCGTCACGCGGTTGTCGGTTTCGTGCTTCTTGGCAAAGAAACCGCCATTGTTCGGCAGGAAATCGCTGTAGGTGCCGTAATCGGTGTAACGGTATTCGCCGCGGACCGACCAATTGTTGTCGATGGCATATTCGAGACCGCCGCCGACCGTCCAGCCGACGCGGGTCTTCGACGGCCAGTCG
>DAIESR010000416.1 GCA_027346205.1 Beijerinckiaceae bacterium | reverse complement strand
GCGTCAGGCGGGCACCAACAACAAGACGGCGATCCTGTCCGACATTTGTGAATCCCTCATCGGCGCTGTGTTCCTCGACGCTGGCTATGAGGCGGCGAACGCTGTGGTGAGGCAAGCCTTCGAGCCGCGTATGCGCTCGCCGAGGCGGCCTTTGCGCGATCCCAAGACAGCCTTGCAGGAATGGGCGCAGGCCCGGGGCCTCGAGGCGCCGCTGTATCGCGAGATCTGCCGCTCCGGGCCTCATCATGCGCCCGAGTTCACAATGTCCGTCAATGTCATCGGTTTCCCATCGGCGGAAGCAAAGGGCCTGTCGAAGCGTGGCGCGGAACAAGCCGCGGCAGCAGGATTCATTGCGCGCGAAGGGATCGAGTTGAGCGGCGGTGTAGACGCAGAATGAAACAAAATTGGCGCGAAGGAGCGAGTGAAATTGCCTATGATGGTCAGACATGACGGCCAGATATGACGGCCTGGTATGACTGAGGCTGCCGATCATTCCTCACGACGCTGCGGCTTTGCCGCGCTCATCGGCGCGCCCAATGCCGGCAAATCCACTCTGCTCAATGCGCTCGTCGGTGCGAAAAGCTCGATCGTCTCGCGCAAGGTCCAGACGACGCGGACACTGGTACGCGGCATCGCGATCGAAGGCGACACGCAGATCATATTCGTTGATACGCCCGGCATTTTCGCGCCCAAGAGGCGGCTCGACCGCGCCATGGTGAGTTCCGCCTGGGGTGGAGCAGGCGATGCCGATGTCGTGGCTTTGCTGGTCGATGCGCGCAAAGGCGTGGACTCCGAGGTGGAGACGATCCTCGCCAAACTCCAGAACTTCATGGCGACGAAGATCCTGGTTCTCAACAAGATCGATGTGATCGAGCGGGCGAAATTGCTCGATTTAGCGGCTAAACTCAATGCAAGCTTGCCCTTTGCCGAGACTTTCATGATCTCGGCGCTCACCGGCGACGGGCTCGGCAGGTTCAAGGATCGGCTCGCCGCGTTGATGCCCGCGGGCCCTTGGCTCTATCCCGAAGATCAGCTTTCCGATGCGCCTTTGCGGGCGCTCGCCGCCGAAATCACCCGCGAAAAGATTTTCGAGCGACTGCATGACGAATTGCCCTATCAGTCGACCGTCGAAACCGAACTCTGGAAAGAGATGCCGGACGGCGCAGCGCGGGTGGAGCAGACGATTTATGTGACCCGCGAGGCGCATAAGAAGATCGTCATCGGCGAGGGCGGCCGCACGATCAAGGCGATCGGCACGGCGGCGCGCAAGGAGATCGCCGAGGCGGCGGAGCAGAAGATCCACCTCTTTCTCTTCGTCAAAGTGCGCGAGAAATGGGCAGATGATCCGGCCCGCTACCGTGAAATGGGGCTCGAATTTCCGAAAGGATGAGCCGAGCCGGTATCAGTCCCCTGCAGATCATGCCGGGTGATGCTGGATCGCGCGCGGCCGGACCTTTGCTAAGCTGCATCGGCCATTGGAACCTGCTAGTAACGAGAGTGAGCCGTTCTGGGCGTGTCGAGGCCAAGTGCGCGCCTTGCGCCGCCCGACATGCTGGGAGCCATAGCGGGCAGGCGCGACCAGTGCCCGAATTTGAACGCGGAGAAATGAGATGAGCGAGCAAGAGACCACAAATGAGCTTTCGGAAAAGGCCAAAGAGGTCGAAAGAATGGGCGACACGATCGTTCGCGCCGCCGAAGGCCGGCGGCCTATGCCGGTCTCGCTTGGCGATTCCTTGAAAAATCTTGCCGAACTCACCTCTCTCTGCGAAGAGGCGCTTGGCGAACATCTCGATGGCAGCCTCGGCAAGGAGGCTCTGAACTCCGTCGTCACGGCGCTTAACGCCATTCACGCCGGAATCGATAGCCTGACCGTTTTCCAGGCCCTCGACGGTGCGGCCTATAATACGATCACAGTCGCCAACGATTGAGGCTGAGAGCCGATCTCGACCATATGGAGTCGCTCGCGATCCATATGGTCGGGGAGACGGGACCATACGTTAGCGATGGCCGCTCATCATCATTCGATCCATTATGGTGAGCAATACGGCGGAAACGACGAAAGTGAGGTGGATGATCGTCATCCACAGCAGCTTTTCGCTCGGTAATGACTGGACTTCCATGAAGCCTTTCAGCAGCTGAATGGCCGATATCGCGACGATCGACGCGGCGACTTTGAGCTTCAAGGTTCCGGTGTCGAGCTTGCCGAGCCAGGAAATGGTCTTTTCCGTCTCGCCTATGTCGAGCCGCGAAACGAAATTCTCGTAGCCGCTCAACATCACCATCACGACGAGCCCGGCGATCAGCGTGAGGTCGATGAGATCGAGCGCAGCAAGGATCATCTCGGTTTCTCCGAGCACGAACGCGCGCTCGCCCAGAGGAATGAGTTCGCGGAAAAAATGGATCGAAAACAGGACGAGCAGGAAGGCTAGGCCCAGATAGAGTGGGACCAACAGCCAGCGGCTGGCGAAAAGCGTGCGCTCGATGATACGTTCGAGATCCATGGTGGCCTCTTTTCAACCCGCGCCATGACAGGCAGACGGTCAGCGTTGGAGTTGATAGACTTTTCCGACAAAGGACATGCTCTATCTATTTGAAACTGAGTCGATTTGTCCCGACCCTATGGATCGCGAGCGATTCCATATGGTCTGGATCGGCTCTATCATGTCAAGGCGGTACAGTCCGAGATGATGCCGTCGCAGGCAATAGATAAGACATGGAATGGCATGACGAAGGCCTGATCATCGGCTTGAGGAAACATGGCGAGTCGAGCGTCATCCTCGAGGTCATGACGCGCGCCCATGGCCGTCATCTTGGCCTCGTCAAAGGCGGCCGCTCCAAACGCATGCAACTCTTGCTGCAGCCCGGAAACAGCGTCTCTCTCGTATGGCGGGCACGGCTCGAAGAGCATTTGGGACTTTATGTGGTCGAGGTCACAGATCTGCGAGCCGCGCGGCTCATGACACATGGCGCCAGCCTGCAGGGCCTCAATCTGCTCGCCGCCCTGCTGCGGCTTCTTCCAGAGCGCGATCTGCATCCGGCGCTCCATGAGGCTGCGGTTTTCATCGCTGATCAGCTCGATGACAGTGAGGTTGCGCCGGCGCTTCTGGCACGTTTCGAATTGGCGATCCTAGCCGATCTCGGCTTCGGTCTCGATCTCTCCTGTTGCGCCGCGACCGGGACGATGGAGGATCTCGTCTTCGTGTCGCCGAAGAGCGGCCGGGCCGTCTCGCGCACCGCCGGCGAGCCTTATCGCGATCGATTGCTGCCATTGCCGGGTTTTTTGCTTGGCGAGATGGGCGATCGGCCGCTGCCGGCCGATATTCGCGACGCTTTCACATTGGCTGCGTTTTTTCTGGCTCGTGATGTCTTCGGCCCGCGCGGCCTCACCCTGCCAGATGCGCATTCGGCCTATATGGTCGCTTTGGCGAAGCCGAGATAGATCCGTGCCGATCGCTGAAGGCGGCGATGCTCATTCGGCGATGGGGCAGACCTTGCGCACGATCTTCCGGCTGATGCCATAACCTTGATCCAGAGCGACCTCCCGCATGCTGCAGTCGTGGTTCGTCACCGATGCCGCATGCGCCTCGACCGCACTGGACGGTGGCCCCGCAGTGATCGCGATTGCGAGAAGGGCGACACTAATCATAATACCGAGCCCGAAGACGATTTTTGCCATGATCACATTTCTCGATCGTGAAAGAACTCTCAGCCCAGGGGTTCCGAAACAATTTTATTATGCGGCCTGAAGCGCCGACGATCTCTGCGCCAGATCAAGCCGCTGCAGGCGATATCAACCTATGCGATGAATGTAAGTGCGACGCTGTGCGGCAAGGCACGACTCAGCACCGCCCACGCATGCTCTCACTAAAGACCCAGGTGGCAGCGATCTAGTGCAGACCGGCAACACCCGAACTCAAACGATCGGCCGCGCAGAGATGTGATTCGGCAAGTCGGCATCAGGATCGGCTGCACTGGAAAAACTTCCTTCTATCAATATGTTATGTCGTATCACTTGAGGCTCGAATCGAACCGCGTTGCGACAAGGGATGACCTATCACATCCGAGGAAAACCACCTCCGGGACAAAACACGAACTTGCTGCGACTCAGGTGATCCTCTAATCAAAATACGATCTTGGTTGACAAACTGTGACGTGCGCGGCTGCGCTCGCTCCAGCGGAGGCATTTTTTCACTTCATGGGCAGAAATGTCGCTCCGCCGCCGTCCGGCGGCCACACCGAACCAATCAGCCTGCGCGATGCACTGGAAGAGCGCTATCTCGCCTATGCGCTCTCGACCATCATGGGCCGGGCCTTGCCTGACGCCCGCGATGGGTTGAAGCCGGTACATCGGCGCATCCTCTATGGGATGCAGATCCTGCGGCTCGATCCCGGCACAGCCTTCAAGAAATGCGCGAAGATTGTCGGCGATGTGATGGGTTCTTTCCATCCACATGGTGACCAGGCGATCTATGATGCGCTTGTCCGCCTCGCTCAGGATTTCTCGTCGCGCTATCCGCTCATCGACGGCCAAGGCAATTTTGGCAATATCGATGGCGATGGCGCCGCCGCCTATCGCTATACCGAAGCGCGGATGACCGAGGTCGCGCGCCTTCTTCTTGACGGCATAGACGAGGATGCGATCGATTTCCGCGAGAACTATTCCGGCGATCAGCGCGAACCGGTGGTTCTTCCCGCCGCCGTTCCGAATCTGCTCGCCAACGGTGCGCAAGGCATTGCCGTCGGTATGGCGACCTCGATCCCGCCGCATAATATCGCTGAGCTGTGCGATGCCGCGCTCTATCTGATCACGCATAAGACAGCGAGCGATGCCCAATTGCTCGCTCTGACGCCGGGCCCGGATTTCCCGACCGGCGGCATCATCGTCGATTCCAAGGAGCAGATCGCCGAGACCTATCGCACCGGGCGCGGTTCGTTTCGTTTGCGTGCCCGCTGGACCAGGGAGGAGGGTACGCGGGGCACGTTCTTCGCCGTGATCACCGAAATCCCCTACATGGTCCAAAAATCACGGCTCATCGAGAAGATCGCCGAGCTGCTCAACGAGAAGAAACTGCCGCTTGTCGGCGACATTCGCGACGAATCGGCGGAAGATGTGCGGGTCGTCGTCGAGCCGCGTTCCCGCACGGTCGATTGCGCCTTGATGATGGAGCAGCTCTTCCGCGCGACCGAGCTTGAAACCCGCTTCCCGATGAACATGAATGTGCTCGTCGATGGCGTCGTGCCGCGGGTCATTTCGCTCAAGGAAGCTTTGCAGCAATGGCTCGACCATCGCCGCAATGTGCTGCTACGGCGCTCGCGCTTCCGCCTCGGCCAGATCGAGCACAGGCTCGAAGTCGTCGCCGGCATGCAAATCGTCTTTCTGCACCTCGACGAGGTGATCCGCATCATCCGCGAAGAGGATGAGCCGAAGGACGTATTGAAAGCGACCTTCGTGCTGACGGAAGTGCAGGCCAATTATATTCTCGACACGCGGCTGCGCAGCTTGCGGCGGCTCGAAGAGATGCAATTGCGCCGCGAATTCGAGGCGCTGACGAAAGAGAAAACGGACATCGAGAAATTGCTCGGCGATGACGCCAAGCAATGGAAGGCGATTACCGCGCAGATCCGCGAGCTCAAGAAGAAATTCCCGCCCGACTCCGTCCTCGGCCGGCGCCGAACCACTTTCGAAGACCTTCCCGAGACGGGCGATATCGATCTCGCGGCAGCGATGATCGAGCGCGAGCCGATAACCGTCGTCGTGTCCGTAAAGGGCTGGATCAGGGCCTTGAAGGGCCATGTGGCGGATCTGACCAGTCTTCAATTCAAGGGCGATGACGCGCTCCGATATTCCTTCTTCACCGAGACGACGGAAAAAATCCTCGTTTGGGCGAGCGACGGCCGCATTTTCACGCTTGAAGCGGCGAAACTGCCCGGCGGTCGCGGTCAGGGTGAGCCGGTGCGGCTCATGGTGGATATTGGCGAAGGCGAGGAGATCGTCGCGGTCTTCCCTTATGTCGCGGGCGAGAAGATGCTGGTCGTCGCAAGCGATGGGCGCGGCTTCGTCGCGCCCTGCGACGAGATGGTCGGCGGCACGCGCAAGGGCAAGATCCTGCTCAATCTCGATGCGCCGGCCAGGGCATCGCGCATCGTGTCGGCGGAAGGCGATCATGTCGCCGTCATCGGCGAGAACCGCAGGCTTCTCGTCTTTCCACTCGAACAGGTGCCGGAAATGACGCGCGGCAAGGGCG
>DAIESR010000396.1 GCA_027346205.1 Beijerinckiaceae bacterium | reverse complement strand
CGCGCCGGCAAGATCGCTATGCGGCTCGACGAAGGCGAACAGATCGTCGATGTGCAGATTTGCACCGAGGCCAATGACGTGTTGCTCACCACGGCGAATGGGCAATGCATCCGCTTTCCCGTCACCGATGTGCGCGTCTTCAAGGGCCGCGATTCCATGGGTGTTCGCGGCATAGCGCTCGGCGAGGGCGATCGGGTGATTTCACTTGCGATCCTGCGCCATATCGCGGCGGAAAGCAGCGAGCGCATGGCCTATCTGAAAATGCGCCGCGCCGTGGCGGGCGAGATCGCGGTAGAGAGCCCGGGCGAGGCCGCAGCCGAGGCAGGCAGCGAAGAGGCCTCCATCCAAGAAGTGGGAGCGGAAGAGGCAGGCAGCGAAGATGCGTTCGCCGGAACCTTGCCGCCCGAACGCTATTCCGAAATGTCGGCGGCGGAAGAGATCATTCTGACGATCTCCGCCAATGGCTATGGCAAGCGGACATCTTCTTATGAATATCGGATCACCGGACGCGGCGGCAAAGGCATTGTCGCCATGGCCGTCAATCAGCGCAATGGTCAGCTCGTCGCCTCCATGCCTGTCGAAGACAGCGATGGAATCATGCTGGTGACCAATGGCGGGCAATTGATCCGCTGTCCGGTCGAAGGCATACGCATCGCCGGTCGCGGCACGCAAGGCGTCATTGTCTTCAACACGGCGGAAGGCGAACGCGTCGTCAGCGTCGAGCGCATCAGCGAAGAAGAAGCTGCCGAAGACGGCAATAGCGAGAGCAATGGGGATGGCGCAGACGCGGAAGTATAAAAGGCAAGGGCGCGCGCTTCAGCCCGACGCCACGGTCTTTGAGCATGTCCCGGAAAAGTTGATAGACTTTTCCGACAAAGGACATGCTATAAGTATTTGAAATAGAACCGATTTTTCTCGCCTAAATGGATCGCAAGCGATTCCATAGGTGGGATCGGCTCTAGCATTCGTGACCAGAAGCAAGTGCCCTCGCATGCGCGGCTTCTGCCAAATCGAAGCGCGCAATCCCGGTTTTTACGCCGCGACCTGCCCTGGTTCGGAAGGCAGCAGCGAAAAGCCCAGAGCCGACAAAACCGCCAGCATGGGGATCCAGATCGATAGGCCCGTATCGCGTGCCACCAATGTCCCTATCAGCGCGGCACCACCTGCGTAAGCTGCAAATGTCGCGAGATGACCCTTGGTGCTCACGCGCGATTCGGAAGCGCCGGCGAGATGCATGAGCGTTCCGGTGAGTGACGCCACGATGCGGATCAGCGCGCTGGTGAAAACAATCGTGCTGATGCCGGAGGAGCTGATCCGTTGGGCGGCGATGCCCTGAATGCCCATGCTGAGCACCGAAAGCACAATGATGGCGTAGAGGTTGCGGGGCTCGATCGGGTTGCCACTCATGCTCCATAGCAGCGTGCAGCCGCCGAGACATAGGAGTTCGAGCACGAGCAGAAGCCGGAGCCCCGCCCCCGGCTTGGGTGCTGCCTGCATCAGATTATAGATCACCGCGGCGACCGCCGTCCCGGCCATGAAACCGAAAAGCGCGGTGAAGGAACGCGACGCGGCAAGTATCTG
>DAIESR010000374.1 GCA_027346205.1 Beijerinckiaceae bacterium | reverse complement strand
CAAGACACCTTGCAAAAAGCCGGCGTGGAACATCTCGCAATCTTCGGCTCTCGTGCGCGTGGCGATCATCGCCCAGACAGCGATCTCGATGTGCTTTTGGACGTTGATTGGGACCGCAAATTTTCTTTGGTCGATCTCGTCGGGGTTGAACGTCTTATCGGCGAGGCTGTCGACGCGCCCGTATCCGCAATCATGCGCCGCAGCATAAAGCCCGATTTCATGGCGCGAATCGCGCCTGACGTGACCGACGTGTTCTGATGGCTGCCACCGTCCGAGAGCGACTCGAACATATTCTCGACGCCACGGCGAATATTCGAACTCTGCTCGCCGAAAAATCAATCGACAGTCTACGCACAGAACCGGTTACACGCGCAGCACTCGAAAGATTCATCGAAATCATCAGCGAAGCGAGTCGCCACGTCCCCTCCGAACTTAAAGCCAAGCACCCCCAAATAGCCTGGATCGATATTGCGAATATCGGCAATCGATTGCGGCATGGCTACGATATGGTCGATGAGCGAATCCTCTGGGATATCTATGCTTTCGACATCGATGCGCTCGACCAAGCTGTCACGCGCATGCAAGACGAAACCTGAATCGATGAACAAAGAAGTGCCACTGCGAAAGAACCCAAAGGATGATTTGCAGGGGATTTGTGCTCAAGACGATAAATCCCCTCACCGCTCCGGCTCGCCGGCATCGAGAATCCAGGTGCGCTCGCCGAAGGCGACATAGAGCCTTTCCTGTCCGAGCGCCGCGCCAAGCTCCACCGCCAGCTCGTTCAGCATGGCTTCGACCTCCTTGTCGGAGAGATGGCCGAGATAGGCGTGCACGGCCTCGCCGGTGAAGATCGCCACGGGCTCGCGGTCCGAGCCGACGCTTCCATCGGGACGCGGCCAAGCATATGTGACCTCGCCACGCGTGAACATGCCGGAAAGCGCCGGCAATCCCGCGCCGACGCGCCGCCGCATCCAGGCATGAGCCGTGCGCACAGCTTCCGAGACATCATAGACGCGCCCTTCCGGGTCCCAGCCTTCGCGCAGCCCGACCGTGATTCGAAAATCGCGGCGTGGCCCATAGGAGTCCGGAACGAGGCGATAGTCCTCGCGGCGTGGCCCCGCATTGCGCTTGGCAGGACCGCTCGGCACATTGCCATCGTTCACGTCCGCTCCTTCTCTAGGTATCTTCGGATTTACGCCAGACGCTCGCGAGCCAGGGCTGGCGTTCGCGCGGCGCACCCTCCGGCCGATAATAATGCATGATTTCGGAAAATCCCGCCGTCGACATATAGCGGCGCCAGGCTTCGAGATCATGATAGGCGCCAAAGCGGCCAGCCACCCAGCCTTCTTGATTGTCGCCACGCGGATTCGAGGCGAAAAGCACGCCGTCCGGCTTCAACGTGGCATGAAGCTGCCGCAAAACCCGTGGCAGTTCCTGGGTCGGAATATGAAACAGGCAGGCATTGGCGAAGACGCCGTCGAAATGAGCCTCCGGCAGATCGAGCTTCAGGAAATCCTGATGCCAGACCTCGCAGCCGCTATGGGCGCGCGCCATTTCGGCAAAATTCCGCGTGCCATCGAGGCCGATGGCATTATGGCCGCGATCCTTGAATTGCATGAGATCGCGCCCCGGTCCACAGCCGAAATCGAGGATCGTGAAAGGCGGCTCGCAGGAGATATGTGCGAGCAACACAGCAATGTTCTGGCTGACGTCGTGATCGCGCGTGCCTTCCCAGAATTGCTCCGCATAGCGCTCATAATGATCGAGCGTAACGGCCGTGATCTTTTCGAGATCCTTCGGATCGTGAGTCATAGCCAAGCCCGTGTCGGAAAGCTTTGAAGACTTGCGACCGAAGCAAATATCGCAGCAGGCGCAATAACGAGTTCATGTTACGGAATTGTTGGGGCGCCTCCTTCTCCCGCTTTCGCAGGGCTGTCCGGGGAAAGTCTTTCTCTGTTACAAAGGCTTAGGGTCCCGCCCTCGTCCTTCGAGACGCTTGCATCCCAAGTCGCGCAAACGCGACTTGGAACATTTCAAATGCTGATTTCGGGTACACCCGAAATCAGTGCAAGCTCCTCATGTGTATGGACGGCCCCCGTTGCGCAAGGGGCAAATCAGCGTTTCGGCTTGGTTGGGAGCGGTCATGTATCCGGCCTGTTCGCGCGGTGCATGACCGCTGGCCCAAAGGGGTTTCGCCGAACGGATTCCAATCAGGATGACGC
>DAIESR010000367.1 GCA_027346205.1 Beijerinckiaceae bacterium | reverse complement strand
TGATGCTGGCGCAGGGATGCGCGGCCCGCAATCTCGTTCGTTTGGGCAGCGGCAATCTGCGTGCCCTCTTCGTCGTTCTCGTCTTTTCCGTTGCTGCCTACGCCACCATGCGTGGGCTGCTTGCGCCCGGGCGCCTCATGCTCGAGCAGATGATGCCACGCGCCGATCTTGGCACCGCCGGCATACCGGAAATCCTCGCCAGGACGTTGGCTGCGAAGGCGGAATGGGCGCGTTGGATTATTGCACTCGGTAGCGCGGGCGGCCTCGTGACGCTCTGTTTCACGAGTGCGACCTTCCGTTCCTCGCCGCGCAACATTGTGGCCGGCTTGGCGATCGGATTGCTCGTGACGGCGGGGTGGTATCTGACCGGCGCTCTCGCGCGTGATGACTTCAATCCGGCGCCGCCCGCGAGCCTCTCGTTCGTCACGCCGATCGGGGACAGCCTGCAATATGTGATGATCTTCACCGGCGTGAGCGCCAACTTCGGTGTCGCGCTGGTGGGCGGCGTCGTTCTCGGCTCGTTCTTGACGGCGCTAACACGCCGCCGTTTTCGCATTGAGGGATTTGCCGATCAGGGTGACTTTCTTCGTCAGCTGGCTGGAGCTGCATTGATGGGAATTGGCAGCGTACTCGCCATGGGATGCACCGTGGGACATGGTTTGACTGGCCTGTCGACATTGTCGCTCGGGTCCGTTTTCGGGATACTTGCAATCGGAGCGGGCGGTTTCCTCGGCGCTCGGCTGATCGCAACACCCGTCGATGCCGACAGATCCAAGGGGGCAGCCACGCTGGTGGACGGATATTGTGCAATCGATGGACGCACCCCAGCTCCCGCAACGGCCGCAAAGGTCATGGCGTCATGACCACGCGGCGCATCTATCTCGATTACAACGCCAGCACGCCGATCGATCCGGCCGTCGCCGCCGAGATGCGCCCATTTCTTGAAGATCATTACGGCAATCCATCGAGCGGGCATTGGGCCGCGACGGCGGCAAAGGCGGCCCTTGAGAGCGCGCGCGGCCAAGTGGCAGCGCTGCTCGGCTGCCACAACGACGAGATCGTCTTCACGAGTGGCGGCAGCGAAGCCAATAACCTTGCCCTCAAGGGCGTGTTCTTCGCGCTTCGCGACAAGGGCGATCACATCATCACCACGCGGATCGAGCATCCGGCAATCATCGAACCCTGCCGGTTTCTCGAACGCCTCGGCGCATGGGTGACTCATCTACCCGTCGATGCTACGGGCCGGATCGACCCTGATGATCTTCGCAAGGCGATCACGCCGCGCACGATCCTTGTCAGCATCATGCACGCCAACAATGAGGTCGGCACTATCCAGCCGATCGAAGATTGCGCTCGTATTGCCCACGAGTATGGCATTTTGTTCCACACTGACGCGGCGCAATCCATCGGCAAGGTTCTGACTGGCGTCAACGAGCTTGGTGTCGATCTTCTGTCGATCGCCGGCCACAAATTCTATGCGCCCAAGGGTGTCGGTGCCCTGTTCATGCGTCGCGGTGTGTCAATTGAACCGCTGATTCACGGTGCCGGGCACGAAGGCGGTCGGCGAGCGGGCACGGAGAGTGCGCTGCTTGCGGTCGGTCTTGGCAAGGCTTGCGAGCTTGCGCGCGATCTCGCGCCCATGGAGCGAGTACGAAATCTGCGCGACTACTTCTGGCAAGAGCTGCGCGAGCGGTTCGGAGACGGGGTGGTTCTCAATGGCCACACAACCTATCGCTTGCCGAACACGCTCAATGTCTCCTTCGTCGGCCGGATCGGAGCCGAGATATTGGGGCAGCTGGAGGGCGTTGCGGCCTCGACGGAATCGGCATGTCACTCTGGCCGTATCGAACTCTCGCCCGTTCTGGAAGCGATGGGTGTCATGCCCGAGGTAGGTATGGGTGCCGTTCGCTTCAGCCTCGGGCGCGCAACGACGCGCGATGAGATCGAAGCGGTCTTCGAGCGTCTGACCCTCCTGCTTATGAAACCTGTGCGCGGCTCGACGTTTTGACGGCGGCGGGAAAAGCTGTCGGAGGATTCTTGGCGCCTGCCCAATGGCAGTTCTCATTCTGTCTATGGATATGATTTCACGCGGTCAGCGTTTTCACGATCCGTCCGCTTCCGCCGCCGGTGAGCGTCCTACTCATCGGCGGCAAATCATCTTGCCCGGTCGAGACAGCAAAGTCATAAGACAAGCGTTTTCCGATTCGCAACACGCCGCTTCATGCTAGATTGCGTTGTTACGATCCTCGGCAAGCTCCATGAAGATGTCGAAGTAACCGTCACCTTCAAACCGCGCAAGTGAAGCAGTTGCGCGCAGCCGGGGCTGAAAAGGTTTTCAGGGAAACAACGCGCGCCGCGCCGCAGTTTCGCATTAGACGATTTCGAGGCTCGTGCTATGATTGCTACGACGCATCCAGGTCGTCTGATAATCGCGCCGAATATCTTCTATGTTTTTGTGGATTATTTAAAAAGCCAAAGCGGTTCTGCCTGTGCCCGAAAAGACTGTAATAATGTCCTGAGCGTTCCAGTTTCGGGACAGCTTATCAAGTGCAAGTTGGTGGGTAGAAAAACCTTCTGATCAAATTATTAATTGTACC
>DAIESR010000356.1 GCA_027346205.1 Beijerinckiaceae bacterium | reverse complement strand
GGACCGACAGGCCCCAGTCGAGTTCTTCACAGCCGCCGGCGAACATGAGATCCTGCTTGCCATATTGAATCATCTCATAGGCCTTGCCGATGCAGTGGTTCGACGTGGCGCAGGCCGACGAGATCGAATAGTTCACGCCCTTGATCTTGAACCAGGTCGCAAGCGTCGCCGAGGCGGTAGAGGACATGGCCTTGGGCACGGCGAAAGGACCGACCTTCTTGGGGCCTTTGCTGCGCGCGATATCGGCGGATTCGACGATCGCGCGCACCGAGGGGCCGCCCGAGCCCATGATAAGGCCGGTTCTCTCATGCGAGATCTCGGCCTCGGAGAGGCCGGCATCCTGGATCGCCTGATCCATGGCGACATGGTTCCAGGCCGTGCCGCCGCCATGGAAGCGCATGGCCCGGCGATCGATCATGCCCTCGGGGTCGAGCGTCGGCGCGCCATGAACCTGGCTGCGGAAGCCAAGCTCGGCATATTTTTCGGCGCGAACGATGCCCGAACGTCCCTCGCGCAGGGAGGCGAGCACTTCCTGCGAATTATTGCCGATCGGGGAAACAATGCCGATCCCCGTGACGACGACTCGCCTCATGCGTATCTCCTGCTTGAGCCTGCCGGGCCATGGCAGGCGACTTTATTGGCGGGCACAGGCAAGCTTATGCTGCCGGTGCACCCGCGGCCTTGAACAATCCGACCTTGAGATCGGTCGCTTCATATATGCGGGTGCCATCGGCCTCGAGCCAGCCATCGGCGATCCCCAGCACGAGCTTGGTTTTGAACACGCGCTTCAGATCGACCCCATAGATGATCCGTTTGACCGTGGGCAGAACCTGGTCGGAGAACTTGACTTCACCGACGCCGAGCGCCCGGCCGCGTCCCGGAAGGCCGAGCCAGCCGAGGTAAAAACCGAGCAATTGCCAGAGCGCATCGAGCCCGAGACAGCCGGGCATGACCGGATCGCCTTTGAAATGGCAGCTGAAAAACCAAAGATCGGGCCGGATCGCAAATTCCGCGCGGATCCGGCCTTTACCGTTCGGCCCACCTTCTTCCGAAATATCGGCGATCTTGTCGAACATTAAAAGCGGCGGCAGCGGCAATTGTGGATTGCCGGGTCCGAATAGGTCGCCGCGTCCGCAAGCGATCAAATCTTCATAGTCGTAGCTGGAGCGCCGTTCGCTCATTTTGCCTTCACTCTATTGGCGTGTTCGCACTCTGCTGGGATTGATGCGAATGGATTTCGCGGCCTTCTAACATAGGCTCCGGTCGCTCGAAAGCGGTTGAGCGCCGCAATTCTCAATCCTTCACGAACTTTGCCCCGCTGCAGCGCAGCATGCGCTAGAGCATGTTCCGGAAAAGTTGATAGCCTTTTTCATTATTTTAGACATCGGATATATCCGATGTCTCATTGATGAGAACATGCTCTAACTATTTGAAATAGAGCCGATTTACATCGACCAAATAGATCGCGAGCGATTCTATATGGTTGGGATCGGCTTTAGCGGCAAAACCGTTGCGAGCGCGGCCAAGCCGATGTTGCTGCGCAATGACACAAGGATCGATTAAACCTTGTCAAATCGAGAACTTGTCATATTTTTCATAGTTTCGTAAAAAGCAGAGATAGATATTCTTGTCGACAGGGCCGGCGCCGAAGGGTCGAACAGATGGTTCAGGCGAAACGCAAACCTAAATCGCGCAAGACCGAACTTGCGCGTCGCAATGCGATCGGCGCGCTTCTGGCGGGTTGCCCCGTCCACGAACTGCGGACTAAACTTCGCGAGGCCGGGTTGCGGCCGACACGACAGCGCGTCGCACTTGGCTGGCTGCTCTTCGCCAAAGGTGACCGGCATTTGACGGCGGAAAAGCTGCAGGAGGAGGCCGAGGCCTCGCGTGTGCCGATTTCATTGGCCACGATCTATAACAGCCTGCATCAATTCACCGAGGCCGGCCTGCTGCGCGAGATCGCCGTCGACGGGTCCAAGACCTATTTCGACACGAATGTTTCGCGTCACGACCATTTCCTGGTCGAAGGCAGCAATATGCTGATCGATATTCCGCAGGTCGCGGTCGATACGCTCAACCTGCCTACACCGCCCGTGGGCACGCAGATCGCCCGCGTCGAAGTGGTGGTGAGGCTGCGTCCGGACAGCGAATAGGCGCGGCACCCGCGTGCGCCGCGTCGGGGGATGTTATCCACAGATCTCGACGCGATCGCGGAAAAACGCGTCAGTTGATCTTCTCGTTCGGATAGACGCCCCAGAGCGAGGTCTGTTGAATATAGCCGTCGAAGCTGGTGCCTGAAACATGGCACCAGTTGCCGTCGCAGCTTTTGAGCGAGGCGATGACGCCCGATTGCAGCTTTGCGACGGGTGAGGCGTCCTTATCTGGTTGTGCGCGCAATGTGAAGACATCGCCCTTTTTCCAAGGCGCGACGAGTGCCGTGCGCCGGCCAGACAAGAGGGTGTGCAGAACCCAGCCCACGGTGCCCTCCGAATCGCGCACTTTCCGCCAGACGTCGAATTCGGCTGTCACCTCCACCGGCAGGCCGGCCCGCTGGAAAACCCAAGTGGTGCGATGGTTTCGGGAAGGGCCTTCGCGAAGGTTGACGCGATCGGCTTTCAGGCTGACGAAACGCGGCAAGGGCAGGCCGCTGATCGGGCCCAGCTGCTCGCCGAATTTGAGGCCATTATCCTGCGCCAGGGCCGGCCAAGAAGCGGACCAAGGCGCCAAAATTACCATCGCCAAGGCCACCATTATGGCGAGCCAACCGGTGCTCAAGCGCCGAGTCGTCAAGCCGTTTTGCACATGTCGCCCCTTCATGCGCTGCGATAGCCGCACGCCCAACCCCATTTTGTGATTGCTACGCGTCGTGGCCGCCCGCCGAGGTGCTCGGCACATCGGGCCGTCTGCGTCCGCTGGTTCTGTGGATGCTCCGAGCCCGCCGCACGCCCGAGGCGGGCGCCTCTCGCGGCGAAGACTCAAATCTGTGTTCAATGTGCCGAAAAGGGGCGGCGAATTTGCGTCAAAACAGGGGCCGCTTTCGTCTTTGCACAGGTTGAAAACGGCGTCGGGGAAATTACGCGGGAGCGTTGGGAGTGGCGGCATGCGTTTTGGCCCAATGAAACTTGGCCCAGTGAGACAAGTTTGTGAATCCTGGTCGGATCCGTCCCATTCTTGTGTTTGAACAAGCATCTGCTAGAGCATGACCTCGAAAAGTTGATAGACTTTTTCGACAAAGGACATGCTCTAAGTTTTTGATGTAGGGCATGTCCGAGCTGATCCAAGCCTTCGGCGATCGCTTCTCGGAAGGTGCTGGTGCAGTGCAAAACAAAAGCGTCTTCACCCTTAACTGTGTCGATGAAAGTTAAGGGCGCGTGAAAGGTCGGGCCCATGTCGACGGGGCGGGCCTTCCGTCAGGACGCCGCTTATCTTGATGGCGTCACTTGCATCGCGCGGTCGGATCAATAGGGTGGTGGATACCATAGGTTCCACTTGCGTGAGCCGGATGGGGGACGCGGTGGTAGAGTGGCGCGAATGCCGCGTGACGCATGGCCGATCGGGTCGTGTCGAAAATGCGACGAGCGACCTTCGATGACAGGTGCCTGCCGCAGGCCAGGCAATGACGGGATGTAGAATGAGCAGGAAGAAACCGCTCGTTGTTCTCACGCGGAAATTGCCGGACGTCGTCGAAACGCGCATGTGCGAATTGTTCGACACGAGGCTCAATCTCGATGACAAGCCGATGTCGCATACCGAACTCGGCGAGGTGATGCGCGGCGCCGATGTCATCGTGCCGACCGTGACCGATCGGATCGACTCCGCGCTGATCGAGCAGGCCGGCCCGCAGCTCAAGCTCATCGCCAATTTCGGCACGGGCGTCGATCATATCGATGTCGGCCTCGCCACGCAGCGCGGCATTACCGTCACGAATACCCCGGGTGTCCTGACCGAGGATACAGCCGACATGACCATGGCGCTGATCCTCGCGGTGGCGCGCCGCTTGGTTGAAGGCGCCAAGGTCATTCCGTCGGGCCAGTGGAGCGGCTGGTCGCCCACATGGATGCTCGGCAGCCGAATCACCGGCAAACGTCTGGGGATCGTCGGCATGGGCCGGATCGGTCAGGCGCTCGCCCGCCGGGCGCGGGCGTTCGGCCTCCAGATCCATTATCACAATCGCCGGCGCGTCGCGCCCGGGGTCGAAGAAGAGCTTGAGGCGACCTATTGGGAATCGCTCGACCAGATGCTCGCGCGGATGGACATTGTCTCGGTCAATTGCCCGCATACGCCGGCCACCTATCATCTCCTATCGGCGCGGCGGCTCAAATATCTTCGCCCATATGCGATCATCGTCAACACCGCGCGGGGCGAGGTGATCGACGAGATTGCTCTGACCCGCATGCTCGAAAGCGACGAGCTGGCGGGTGCCGGCCTCGATGTTTTCGAGCATGAGCCGGCGATCTCGCCGAAGCTCGTCAAGCTCGCCAATGCCGGCAAGGTGACATTGCTGCCGCATATGGGTTCGGCGACGATCGAAGGCCGAATCGACATGGGCGAGAAAGTCATCATCAATGTGAAGACCTTCATGGACGGCCATCGGCCGCCGGATCGGGTCCTGCCGAATATGATGTAAGCGGCGCTTTACGCGCGCAGCACCATCCATCGCCGGAAAGCGACGCCGGCCCAAATGGCCTCGACGAGACCGAACGGCCAAGCGCCTTGCAGAAATCCATAGATGGAGCCCAGCAGACAGGCCCCGGCGAAGCCGAGCGTCCACCAGGGCGAGCGCGCTTCGAGCGCATAGCAGACGAGCATCGACGTCACAGCGAAGAGCCCGAAGGTCGTCAAGGCATCCAAGTCTTGTCACTCACGTCTCGCCGCTCACGTCTCGCGCGGGAAAATCCGCGTGACATGTCCCATTTTGCGGCCGGGCCGTGCTTCCGACTTGCCATAGATATGCAGGCAGGCGCCGGGCTTGGCGAGGATCTCCGGCCAGGCATGGATGTCGTCGCCGATCAGATTGTGCATCTCGACGCAAGCGCCATGCCTCTCGGTCGAACCGAGCGGCCAGCCGGCAATGGCTCTGACATGCTGCTCGAATTGCGAGGTCACGGCCCCGTCCAATGTCCAATGGCCGGAATTATGGACCCGCGGCGCGATCTCATTGACCTTGATGGTCTGGATCGGTGCCGCACCGGCACCTGCTTCTTCGATCACAAACATTTCGACGCCGATGACGC
>DAIESR010000355.1 GCA_027346205.1 Beijerinckiaceae bacterium | reverse complement strand
AACACGCGCGCGGCGCAGTGGATCGTCGATCTCGATCATGAAAGTGGCGACGAGCTCATGCCCATTGGGAATGAGCGGATTATAGGCTGCAAGCTCGCCTGCGATCTGCTCCTCGCCACCCTTTTCGATGTAGAGCATCTCATGCACTTGCATCCACATTGTTTCGAAGCTCTCGAAATAGAATGTGGCGTAGGGGCCGACTTCGACGCGCCGATGGCGTTTACGCTCGGAAATTTCGCTGCGCTTTTCCTTGCGGATCTTGCCATATTCCGCCATGGGCATGATGTCTGCCGCGGTGAGGCTGCGCTTCTTGTCCATGATCAAATGACCTCCCGTTGCCGTTTTGATGCGGTCGGATTGTGCGTTTAACCCGCGAGGAACGTTTGCCCGATCAGGGTGTAAGCCCATAGGCGCGGGCGACGAATTCGATCGGATGGGTGACGAGCGCCGGTGGCTTCGCGCCGCCGTCGAGCTTTTCAATGCCTTGCTCGATATGCAGGCCAGCGAGCGGACATTCGGAAGAGAGGCAGGATTTCTTGCCGTCATGTGCCTGCTGCGCCACCGGCCGTCCGACCTTCAGCGCGGTCTCGAAATTCTCGGTGCGATAGCCCCAAGAGCCGCCATGACCGGAGCAGCGCTCGATCACTTGCAGCTCGGCGCCGGGAATGAGGCGCAGCATTTCGGTCGCCTTCTGTCCCATGTTCTGCGCGCGCGAGTGGCACGAGATATGGAGCGAGACGGAGGTTTCGATTGGCTGCAAGCCGGGGGCGAGCCCCTCCTTGCGGGCAATGTCGACAATATATTCGCTGAGATCGAAAGTGGCCTTGGAGAGGAGTTTCACCGACTCATCCTTTGGCAGAATGAGCGGCCATTCGAATTTCAGCATCAAGGCGCAGGAGGGCACCGAAGCGATGATGTCATAGCCCTTTTCGATGAAGGGCTTGAGCGCTGTCGAAACGATTCGTGCGGCATCCGCCACAGCGGCGATATTGCCTTGTTCCAACATCGGCATGCCGCAGCAATGCGGATAGACGACTTCTGTCTCGACGCCATTCTTGGCGAGCACGGCGCGCGCGGCAAGGCCGACCTGCGGATCATTGTAATTGGTGAAGCAGGTCGCGTAGAATACGGCCTTGCGTCCGAAACTAGGCGCATTGCGATCGACGACAGGTGGCTTTTCACGCGTGAGCTTTTCAAAGCTCTTCGACTGATATTTCGGCAGATGAGCCTCGTGATGCAGACCTGCGGTTTTCTCGAGCATGCCGCGCATCGTGCCATTCGACGAACTCGTGGCCCAATTGGCCAGCGGCGCGACATAGGCGGCGAGCTTGCCGTTGCGATCCGTCTTGGCGAGTTCGCGCTCTGAGAACTCGATCTCACCTTTCTTCGCTTCGACGGCGCGCCCGCGCAGCATCAGATGCGGAAAATCGATGTTGAATTCGTGCGGCGGCACATAGGGACATTTCGTCATGAAGCACATGTCGCACAATGTGCAGGCGTCGATCACCGGCTTGAAGCTTTCGCTCGAGACGGAATCAAGTTCGCCCGTCTTCGATTCATCGATGAGATCGAAGAGGCGCGGAAAGGAATCGCAGAGATTGAAGCAGCGGCGGCAGGTATGGCAGATGTCGAAGACCCGCCGGAACTCGGCATCGAGCTTTGCTTCGTCGTAAAACTCCGGGTCTTCCCAGGCGATCGGGTGCCTGGTCGGTGCAGCGAGGCCGCCTTCCCTCATGATCAACTCTCCCCGGTTCCGCAGAGTAAAATGAAAACGGCCCGGCGGCGTCAGCAGCCGGGCCGTTCGTTGGGGCTTATTTCAATTCGTCGAGGGCCTTTTGGAAGCGGCCCGCATGCGAGCGCTCGGCCTTGGCGAGCGTCTCGAACCAATCGGCGATCTCGCCGAAGCCTTCCTCGCGGGCGGTACGCGCCATGCCCGGATACATATCCGTGTATTCATGCGTCTCGCCGGCGACAGCGGCTCCGAGATTGCTCGCAGTCGGGCCGATCGGGAGGCCGGTGGCCGGATCGCCAACAGCTTCGAGGAATTCGAGATGGCCATGCGCATGGCCCGTCTCGCCCTCGGCCGTCGAACGGAACACGGCGGCGACGTCATTATAGCCCTCGACATCGGCCTTTTGTGCGAAATAGAGATAGCGGCGATTGGCCTGCGATTCTCCGGCGAATGCCGCTTTCAGGTTGCTTTCCGTGTTGCTGCCTTTGAGCTCACCCATTGTCACACTCCCTTGCTAATTCAGCTCACCGCAAAGCCGACGAACCGCCTCTGTCGAGAACCAATGTCATCAGCTTAGAATTGTTCTAAAACTAGACAGTGGTGAAAGTCAACCGCTTCTATATCGACGCCGGGCCTCTACTTTTTGACGTATGTCATGGCGGGCTCAAGCACATCCGCCGAGCCGATTTGCGAATGGCGCAGTCCGGCTTCGGTGATGCGGGAGGAGGAATGAATGGAGCAGGACGAGGCGAATTTGGCGGCTTGGTGTGACGCTATGGCGACGCTTCTGGACCTGCCCATCGCAATGGGCGACCGCACGATGATCCTCGCCAATCTGCGGTTCATCGCAAGCCAGATGAAATTTCTCGCTGAATTTCCGCTCGACGATTACGCCGAGCCGGCGAATATTTTTCGGGCATAAAGTTATGAGCTTCGATTTCCGCAGCGCCTCGGCGCATGCCATCGCGTCTGCCGTCGCCAGCGGCACGATCACAGCCGCGGCCGTGACCGAGGCGGCGCTTGATGCGATTGTAGCGCTCAATCCAAAGCTCAACGCTTTCACCGATCTCGTCGCGGCGCGCGCCCGTGCGACAGCCGCCGGGCTCGATCAAGCGAGGGCCGCCGCGCAAAAGCTCGGGCCGCTGGCGGGTGTGCCTTTCGCGGTCAAGAATCTCTACGACATCGAAGGGCTCGTCACGCGCGCGGGCTCAAAAATCAATCGTGACGATCCGCCGGCCAAAGCCGATGCCTATGTCATTCGCCGACTCGAAGCGGCCGGTGCCGTGCTCGTCGGCGCACTCGACATGGATGAATATGCCTATGGCTTCACCGGCGAGAACATTCACGACGGCGCCTCGCTCAATCCGCATGATTGGCGCCATATGACGGGCGGTTCCTCCGGCGGTTCGGCGGCAGCCGTCGCCTCCGACATGGTTCCTTTTGCGCTTGGTTCCGACACCAATGGATCGATCCGTGTGCCCGCTTCGCTTTGCGGCCTTTTCGGCCTGAAGCCGACTTATGGCCGGCTGTCGCGGCGGGGATTGTTTCCCTTCGTCGCCAGTCTCGACCATGCCGGTCCGTTCGCGCGATCGGCTGCCGATCTCGCCCTCGTCTATGATGCTATGCAGGGTGAAGATGCGGATGATCCGGTTTGCGTTTCTCGCGGCATCGAGCCGGTTCTGCCTGATCTTGATCGGGGCACAGGCCATTTGCGTATCGCAGTGGCCGGCGATTATTTCCGCCGTGGCGGCAACCCGGAAGCCTATGCCGCAGTCGATCGGCTTGCGGCGGCGCTCGGCGCCAAGAATGAAGTGCTGCTGCCGGAAGCCGGGCGCGCCCGCGCCGCTGCCTATCTCATCACCGCGGCCGAAGGTGCGGCCTTCCATCGCGAGCGGATGCGGACGCGGCCGTGGGATTTCGATCCGGCCGTGCGCGACCGCCTCTTCGCCGGCGCAATGATCCCGGCCGGCGCCGTTCTGAAGGCGCAGAAGTTTCGCGCCTGGTTTCAGGCGCGGGTCGCCGAAGTTTTTGCAGATGTCGATGTCATTCTCGCGCCGGCGACGCCTTGCCGGGCGCCGCTCTCGGGTCAAACGCTGATGTGCCTCGACGGAAAGGAAGTGCCGGTGCGCGCCGATCTCGGCATTTATACGCAGCCGATTTCCTTCATCGGTCTGCCGGCTTGCACAGTGCCGGTGTGGACGCCGGGCGAAAAGCTGCCGATCGGCGTGCAATTGATCGGCGCGCCCTGGCGTGAGGATCTCGTGCTGCGCGTGGCGTATGCTCTGGAGGTTTCGGGGCTCGTCAGCGCGCCGGTTACGATGATGTGAGCAGCGACGGCTCTTTTTCAAATAGATAGAGCATGTCCTTAATCGGAAAAGTCGAGCAACTTTTCCGGGACATGCTCTAGGCGGCGCTTGCGGTCTCGCGCAAAGCTTCGCCGATTGCGGTGAGGGCGGATGGCGCGGCCGCGCCATCCGGGCCACCAGCTTGCGCCATGTCACGCCGACCGCCGCCACCCTTGCCGCCGAGTTTCGCTGCCGCCGCACGCACGAGCGCCACGGCATCAAAACGCGGGGTGAGATCGTCCGTCACGCCGACCACCACGCCTGCCTTGCCGTCGGCCGCGACACCGATGATCGCGACGACTCCGGAGCCAACGCTCTGCTTGGCTT
>DAIESR010000352.1 GCA_027346205.1 Beijerinckiaceae bacterium | reverse complement strand
CATCTGGCCGCTAGCAGCGGGGCGACCGATAGGCCAGGATCAAAAGGTATGCACTCTGCATTCGAGCCGGCGAGCCATGACAAATCTAGCAATGACAAAACGAGCAGTGACATCTCGGGCGCCCGGCCATAAGGCCGAAGTCAAAATTCCATAGCAAGTTCCGTGGCGCAGACATTAGGGCAGGCGGCATGGACGATTATTTCGGCTTGGATATTCCCTTCGCCCGGCATTGCGGCATCAAGGCTCTTTCTTTTGAAGAAGGCCGTACGCGGCTGAGTCTGGCGCTTTCCCCGACGAGCGCGAATCAGTTCGGGGTCTTTCATGGCGGCGCGCTGCTCACGCTGCTCGATATCGCCATGGGTTCGGCGGCGCGCGTCACGGTCGGCGCCTGGGTGGTCGCGGTCGACATGCAGACCGCCTTCATCGCGCCTGGGCGCGGCGATGTCGTCGGGGAAGGTCATGTCATCCGGGCCGGACGTTCGCTCATCTTCTGCGAAGGCGAAATTCGCGATCAAGAGGGCATGCTCATCGCGAAAGGGTCAGGCGTCTATAAGGTCGCGTCGCATAAATCGACCTGAGGTACATTGATCATAGCTTCCCATTAGGATGGAAAACAGCGGCCGAAGGCGAGGAGGAGGCGTGGCGAGCCCTTCAGCCTGATGCGGCGGCGCAGGAGCGCAAAGACGATGTTCGTTTCTTTGCGTAGGAACCGCAGCCAGGTTTCGCTATCCGCGGTCACCTGAAGATCGGGTTTGCCTACATGGCCGGTGATGATCTCGAATCGCTGATCGCGGATGGTGATCGTGACACGCGTGTCGTCGCATCCTGTGAAGGTAAAATGATAGGTGGCGGCGAGACCAGCTGATTGCCCTGCCTGAAAGACAAGAGGAAGCCCGCGCAGAAAGGCTTGGATGTCGGCAGGCTTGCCCAATCCATTGCGGACGCGCTTGATTTTCTTATTCGGAAAATGGCGCGCGACATAGGTTTCCGGATCGGAGTTGGCGACGACATAGATGGTTTCGGCTTTGTCGCGCAGCGGCTGAACGATCGCATCGCGGAAGCCCGCGCGGTCGGTGAGGAAAGGACCGATCACATCCGCGCCAGCTGGGCAGACGGCCATGCAATAGGCCGCTTTGTAATTGGCGCCGAAACTGAGGCTCTGCCACATGGAGATGGTCTCGCTGTCCGACACGGCGCGCCGATAGGCCCGCGCGCTGCCGGCCTCGGCGATGGTCTCGACCCAATCGCCAAAGCCGCTCAGGAATTCGCGATAATTATGGGTATAGCAGGCAGAAAAATCGAAGCGGCCGTCGGGGCTGATCGCGCCCGTCGGACAGGCCGCGACGCAAAGCTTGCAGGACACGCAAGGGTTATAGTCGATCGGTCCATCATAGGTGCTGACCTCGGCCTCGGTCACGATCGTCCCGAGCAGAATGAAATTGCCGAATTTCGGATGGATCACATTGCGATGGATGCCCATGCGGCCGAGCCCGGCGGCCACCGCCACGGGCTTATGCGAGATCACCCATATTTTGCCGCTCCAGCGATCTACCTCCATCGGAAATCCAACAGCGGCGCCATTGGCTGCACGCAAGCCTTCGGCTTCGAGCCGCCCTACGATGTCGCGCGCGACTTCATTGACGAAATCATTCGCGTGATGAAATTCAAGGTTGGCGATGGAACGCAAAGGCGTTCGAATATTCTCGCGATTCATGCGCACGACAAGAGTGATCAGCGTCCGCGCAAAAGGAAAATAGCGGCGAATCTCATCACGCTGATCGGCGATATCGGGATGATCGATCGGTACGAAGCCGGCGTCGTCGGCACCTGCATCGAGACAAAGCTGCCGCAGCCAATCGGAGCTGCGGTGTTTGGAAGCCAGCGCATTGGCACCCTTGTGCGCATAATAGCTCTTGACGGTCGGGTGTTCAGCAAGATCGCTCATGGTTCCGCTCCTGATAAGTGTGTGTATACACATGTATTTGCGCGGAAAATTACCGTGCTCGCGTGCTTGCGTAGCCGCACGCGACAATATAGATGTATATGCATGTAAATGGCGGGGCGGCTTGCTGTCAAGACGTAAACTCAGGAGGATGCGCGCGTGAGCGATATAGACATCCGTGAAATCGCGGACTGCACCTGCGCTGGCCTGCGGCGAGCGACGCGCCGTATCACGCAGCTTTATGATCACGCCTTGGTGCCGGTCGGGCTTACGGCCAATCAGTTCAGCTTGCTTTCGCATCTCTATGGGGCGGAGATGATGAAGGTCGGCGGCCTGTCGATCAAACTGCTCGCTGATCGTTTGGGCATGGACCCTTCGACCTTGACCCGCAATCTCAAGCCGCTCGCAATCAAGGGTTTGGTGGCTGATCATGCCGATCCGAAAGACGGGCGGGCGCGTCTGGTGACGATCACCGCGCGCGGACACTCCAAGCTCAAGGAGGCAGTGCCGCATTGGCGCGGGGCACAAAGCGAGCTGAACGAAAAGCTCGGCGCGGGTGCCACGAAACAGCTGCGAAATCTGCTCGATGCGAGCTTCGCGATTTTCGAGACATGAGGCCTAGGCGTGTCATTGCGGCTTGCGATCGCGGGCTTGCGGTCAGGGAGATGCGGTTGCGGCAAAGCATCGTCAGGCCAAATGGCGAGCCGTCTCAAGCGAAGGCCATGCGCGCGAAAGACTTGAAACTTAATTGACTTGGAACATGAAAAATTTCGCGCGTGACCGCTCTAAAGCTTGCTGCGATCACGCTCGAAAGACTGGTTTGGAAAACGTTTCACTTCTCTTTTTCGGCGTGCCAGACGCCGCCGCAGAGCAATGTCGGCGACGACCAGGTGCCATGGCCATACCGGCCTTTGATCGTACCGCCGACATGAGCGATCTGGCTTACGCCGCCGCGAAAGGTCAGAGAGACGACACCATCCGATTCGACGATTCCGATGGCCGTGATGTTTTCGTCATTGGGCGTAATCGAGGCGACCTGACCATGCGCGACCTGCACGGTGAAATGCGCTTTGGCGCAGGAGCCGTCCTGCGTAACAGCGTCGACGGAATAGAGGCCATCGAATTTGGTCGGCGGAAACAGCGCGGCCTGCTGCTGCTCCGTCTGCTGCTGCTCCTGGGCGGCCGCCTTCGTGGCGCCTGCGACGAGAGGCACACCTGCCGCGATGGTATAAATTAAGACAAGTTCGAAAATTAAAGCCCGCTTCATGGAGAAATGTCCTGGCCTTCCTGCGATCTCTGGGGCCTGCCCAGGCGGCGGACAAAATCATTTTTGTGACGTTAGGAGAAGCGGCCTGAGCGCTGTCCGGCCGCTTTGCTCGAAGATTTGATCGCAGATGGGCGTTTTGAGACCGGCTATCGCCGAGCCCGGGCCTCATTGGCCGCCGCCCGGGTCCGTCCCGATATGGAAACCCCGGCTGGCAAAGGGGCGAGCCGCGCTTTTTCCATAAAAAAGAGCGTGCGGCAGGACGCAGGCCATATTGGCCTTATCGCAGGGGAATGCCGGATTCGGCGCTGAGCCGGTGCAGGAGTGTCGGCGTCAGCTCGCCATGGATCGGCAGGCCGCGATCGTGCTCATATTGTTCGATGGCGCGGCGCGTGACCCCGCCCATTTGGCCATCGGTTTTGAGCACGAAGCCGAGCTTGAGCAGGGCGCGCTGGGCGGCGACGACCAGTTTGGGGTTTTCCTCCGCCGGACCTGTCTGCGGCAGGTGTGATTTCAAGAATAGCGAGATCGAATCATGTGGGGGTGCTTTGATCGGTGTCGGCACGGCGTGCTCGGTCCGGTGCATGTGCCGATGCGGTTCGATCGCAGTCTTCTGCGGCTCGGGGCGGGCCGGGTGCGAAGCAGGCGCCTCCGAGGTCAGCAATTGGTTGATCGGATCGTTTGCTGGCTTTGCGGGTTCAATCTTTGCGACAGGCATAGGCGACTGTTCGACGGGAGCAGAGACATGCGGGGGAGCGGGCGGCGCATGTACCGGGGGCCGGTGTGCCGGCAAAATGATGTGCTCGCGAAACAGCGGCGCCGGATGCCGGCTGTGCTGGAGCATCAGCGCATTGACCGTGATCGCGAGTGCGAAAGCAAATAAGAGCGCGCCGGCGATCCGGTTGGGATAAGCGGCAATCCGATGGACGAAACGCGAAATCGCCGCGAGCGTTGCGAAAAGACCCCGACGCGGCCGCGGCTTGCGCGCGCGGGCGGGTTCCGAAACCACGAAATCATGATTGCTGCGGGCGAGAGCTTCACGCAATTTTCTTCACCATCATTTCGTTGCCGAATTGGCTCGCATCGTCGATGCGCGAGCGGCGCGCGATCGTCTCGATTCTGGCCGAGCGATTCTTGCTGTTCGCTGAACGCCGGCAATCGAGCGGCAGCCGCACGCTCACGTTGGTTCCTTTGCCAGGCTCGCTTTCGATGCAGATTGAGCCGCCGTGCAGGCCGATGAGACCGCGCACGACGGAGAGCCCGAGACCTGTCCCCTCATAGGGCCTGTCATAGGAGGCGCCCGCCTGGAAGAACGGATCGCCGAGATGGCCGAGATCACGCGACGACATGCCGATCCCCGTATCGCAGACGCTGATCACGAGCGCCGTGCCCTCGGGACGCACCTTCACCGTGACATGACCGTCTCGCGGCGTGAATTTGACTGCATTGGAAAGCAGATTGATGAGGATCTGCTTGCAGGCGCGCTTGTCGCCGATGATCTCGTCGAGCTTTTCCGGATAGGCGCGCACCAGTTCTACGCCACCCGTCTCCGCTTTCAATTTGATCATGTCGCAGCACAGATCGATCAATGGTGCGACGGCAAAAGATTCAGGACGAATGTCGAATGTGCCCGACTGGATTTTCGACATGTCGAGGATCGAATTGACAACGGAGAGCAGATGCAGCCCCGATTGCTGAATGATGCTCGCATATTCGCGTCGCTTTTCGGGATCGGAGGGCACCAGCTGCACATTGGCGAGCATTTCCGCGAAGCCGATGATGGAATTGAGCGGCGTTCGCAATTCATGGCTCACATTGGCCAGAAATTGATCTTTCCAGAGATTGGTCTCTTCCATGGCGAGGCGGGCCGTCTCGAACTCTTCTTCGCGCTGTTTTGCCATAGTTACATCGCGAAGCACCGAGACCGCGCGGGTACGCGCATGTGTTGCACCGCTCGGCGCATCGAAGCCGAAGCCGCGCGTCCGCATCTCGACCCAGCGGAACATGGATTCGGAGCGCTGCGCGGTTTTGCCCGCGACCGAAGGCGTCCGCAGCCGCAAGGTCACGATGACCGTGTCCGAAGACATGGCTGCATCCGCGATCGACTTCAGATAGGCAGGCCGATCGGCAACATGGATGCGTTCGAATAATCCGCGGCCGGCGAGGTCCGCAGCCGTCAGACCGAAGAGCTCCGGGCAATTCGGGCTTACAGCCTCGACCGATCCGTTGCGGTCGTGATGGATCATGAGATCGCCGATCGCGTCATAGGCTGCGCGATAATGTTCGGCATTGAGCGTCGCCGATTGCATATGCTTGTCTTGGAAGAGGACGAAGCCATAGGCGAGTAAGGTCGCATAAGCGATGGCGGCGAGCAGAAACAGAGCAGGATGACCGGAGGCGAAGCCGCGTTCGATGACGCCCATCTGAGCGGCGATGGCGAGACCGGCTGTGCCGGCTGCTGCGAGCAGTCCGCCGGCGAGGACAAGCCAGCGATTTTGCGAAAACACGCCTTCGAAGGGCGCGAAGGCAAGGCAGATCAATGCTGCCTGCCACGGGCCGCCGGCGGTCGCAATCGTCAGAGCCGCGCCGACGAAGCTCGCAACGCAGATCGCCTGGGCGAGCGCGAGATAGCCGGTGCGCGCCACGAGAACGACGGAGCCGAACGGCAGGAGAAACAGAACGAAAACCAGCGCCTGCCAAGCCGAGGGCGCGCCATAGGCTGCAAGGAATGGCGGCACTAGGCACAACAGCGCAAGCGAGCTGGCAAGTCGGCGGAGAATGAATGTCTGATGGCGTAGCCGTTCGGCAGGGCGGTTGAGAACGGCCGGATGAACAAAAGACGTGATGTGTTTCTCGAGAATCAAAGCGAAACTCAAACCTCGAACTCCACGTCACGCTGCCCGTTCTCTCGGAACAGCAGTCCACTCACCGATGCAGCTTCGCAGGCCGACCTTAAGTGAACCCTAAGCAGGGGCCTCAAAACATTCGTGAAAATGCGATCGGAGACGAAGGAGGCCCTGGCAGCACGGAGAAACTTCGCACTATGGTTTAGAAGCTCTTGTCGTGAAGAGAGTGTGAGCAAAACGTAAATGCAGTTGCTTGGATTTATAGATCGCTAATGGGACGAATCTTAGCGGCCGGGTGCCATGCTGCAGCGTCGGGAAAGGCGATCGGAGCCGCTCCCGCACTGTTTCCGAGTGAGGCCGGCAAATGTTCTTTCTCATCCGATGTGTGTTCTGGCTGACCGTGGTCTTCAGCAATATTTTCAATATGGAGCTGACCCCATTGACGCCTCCGCAGCAAGCGGAGCCGGGACGGCGAGCCGAAATGCGGCGCCCCGTAGAAACGGCGCGCCGCATGGAAAAAGTGTCGCGCGCGGGGGCTGGCGCCGCGCCGCAAGGCATCGGCGAAATGGCTCAGGCCTGGGTGATGTCCGCCGTTATGCACGTCTGGAGCAAATCCAGCAGCCGTTGTGGCGCTACCCGGGAGGATTGTGTCGCACTTGCGGCCCGCCTGTCGGATTTCGCTCGAAATCATAGCTTTGACGAGACCGCTGCGACGAATGCGCCATCGATGAATGCGCCATGGGTAGTGCTCACCGCGTCACGGGCGGCAGCCGTGCCGGCGCGACTGGTGCCTTCCATACCTGCCAAGACTGATATTCCACTGCCCCCGCTCCGCCCGCAGCGGGCGCATCTGGCATCGAACCGATAGGCGATTGCCTCACAAAAACGTGCAGATTGACGCTCGCCGCGGCGACACGTCCGATCGGAGCTGAAAGAAACGGGTGTCTTTTTGCTGGCATATCCCGTGCTTGAGGCAATATAGAGAAGTGATGGTCCTCCAAATGGCACGGTTCGCTGCATCATGAGCCTTGAAGAAATCGTCGAAAACTTCAATTTCCTAGACGACTGGGAAGACCGCTACCGCTACCTGATCGAGCTTGGCCGTTCATTGGAGCCGCTCGAAGAGGTTGCTCATAACGACACTAATAAGGTGCTCGGTTGCGCCAGTCAGGTCTGGCTCGTCACTCAGGTCGAAAATAAGAAGCCAGGGGAGCCCGTGCTGACGTTTCTCGGCGACAGTGACGCGCATATCGTGCGCGGTCTTGTCGCGCTGGTTTTGGCCATATATTCGGGCAATACGGCGTCGAAGATCCTTGAGACGGATGCGCAGGATCTGTTCAAGGAACTCGGCCTCTCGGCGCATCTGACGCCTCAGCGCAGCAACGGCGTGCGTTCGATGATCGAGCGCATCAAGAAGGATGCCCGCCGTGCTGCCGAGACCGCAGTGGCTTGAGCCTCCGGCAAACCTGCTTCATCGTTGACGGAAAAGTGGATTGCCGCGAGGCTTCATCCTGAACGGTGAGGCTACCGCTAGAGCACGTCTCATTGATGAGGACATGCTCTAACTATTTGAAATGGAACCGATCCCTCCCATTTGGAAACGAATTTTTGCACATCGGATATATCTGATGTGCCGCGAGTGCGATTCCATATGGTCTGGATGGCATCAGACCCACAGGTGGGATTCGGCTGTGGGATAAATCTGATGCAAAAATAAAAGGAGACAGCGGCAGCGCCGATTCTATCGAAAATTTGCCGCTCTATACGCTGTCAGCGCTTGGTGGCGCGCCGACGTTGCTGGCCGAGCCCCATCTGCTTGGCAAGATTGGAGCGCGCTTTGGCATAATTTGGCGCCACCATCGGATAGTCTGGCGGCAGGCCCCATTTCTCACGATATTCATCGGGTGACATATTGTATTGCGTGCGAAGATGCCGCTTCAGCGATTTGAATTTCCGACCATCTTCCAGGCAGACGAGATGTTCATTGGTGATTGATTTTTTCGGCGGGACGGCGGGTTTTGGCGTTTCCGCGACCGCAACGGGCTGGCCTGCTGTCACGCGCAACAGGGCGGAATGAACCTCGCTGATCAGCGCGGGCAGGTCGCTCGCGGGGACCGAATTGTTGCTGACATAGGCCGAGACAATGTCCGCAGCCAATTCGATGTAATTATTCGAACCCATTGTGTCACTCATGCTATTTCTTCGTCCTGCGGAATTGCGGCTGACATCGCGGCGCGAAGCGGCGGCTTAATCGGTCAAGACACATAGCAAGCCTTTGCTCCCCAGGCTTTTCCTGCATCTGTACTGACGGCGTTTCAGACATTTTCGCCGGCGCCTCTTCTTCGCCGCAGGCTATCTCTCTGCGACTCAGCACTCAACACACCTTATTCTGCATGTTCGTTCGAGTCGACTTAATAAACATGCTACTCCTAAGTCGAAATATTTTAGGCTGCAAGTAGCTAAAGGGAAATTGACAATTAATTCAGATAGAACTCACGTACATTCTTTGGCTAAAGTCGCTGGTGAAGGTGGAGGCGCGGTCGCCGCCAGCTCGTAGCCGCGCGATACTGGATGTTTATCAAAGCTTGCGCAGCGGAGCGTTGCCGCCTATTCGGCCGCCATGTGCCGGATATGTCCGATCATCGCCGGGCTGATTCTAGAACATGTCCCGGAAAAGTTGGCTCAACTTTTTCGGAACATGCTTTAGGCCTGGAAAGTGAGCGTTTCTCAATGTCGCAAGAGGATCAATCTGTATCCGATGCTGCCGCACCGCAGCCGCCTGCCATCGAAAGCCGGAAGGAGATCAGGCACGTCCATGGGGTCGCGATCGAGGATGATTATGCGTGGTTGAGGGCCGAGAACTGGCAGGAGGTTCTGCGCGATCCGGCGGCTCTTTCCCCACATATCCGATCCGTGCTCGAAGCGGAAAACACCTATGCCGACCGCGTGTTGGGCTCGACCGAATCGTTGCAGAAGCAACTTGTCACGGAAATGCGGGGCCGCATCAAAGAAGATGATTCGGATGTCCCTTGGGCGGATGGCCCCTTCCTTTATTACGAGCGCCATCGGCCGGGCGGTCAGCACCCGATCGTTTGCCGTAGGCTCTTGGGCGACAGCGCCGAGGAAATCCTGCTCGACGGTGATGCCGAAGCGCAGGGAAAAGTCTTCTTCGATCTGGGCCAAGCGCAGCCTTCCCCCGACCATGCCAAGCTCGCCTGGAGCGCCGATGACAAGGGATCGGAACTCTATTCGGTGAAGCTGCGCGATCTCGTCTCGGGCAAGGACAGGACCGAGACGGTCATCGAGACTGACGGCAACGTCGTGTGGGGCCGTGATTCAAACGAATTTTATTATGTCCGCGTCGACGCCAATCACCGCACGGCGCAAGTCTTCCGGCATAGACTTGGGATAGATTCCGCCGCCGACGAACTGATGGTCGAGGAGCGCGATCCCGCTTGGTTCGTGCATTTGCACGAGAGTTTCTCGCGGACGCATGCCGTCGTCAGCATCGAGGATCATGTTTCGGCCGAATGCCATCTCATCGATCTCGCCGACACTATAGCGAAGCCGCTGCTCG
>DAIESR010000579.1 GCA_027346205.1 Beijerinckiaceae bacterium | reverse complement strand
CTATCGGGTTTTGCCGGACGGTTCGAGTGCGCGCATATCGGCACCGAATGAAGAGCCCTTCAACGCACATCGCTATTTCATGACCAATCCGAGCCTGTCCGGACGCGGCAAATCCGGGCGGGATTCGACACCCAAGACATTGCTCAAGCGCTTGGAAGGTCGCTAAGACGCTCATGCTCGAATTGTTTTCGAACTTTTACGGTAGGATCGAAGCCAAGCGACCGGTTGCCATCGTCGACATAGGATCGAATTCGGTTCGGCTTGTCGTCTATGATGGGCTTGGCCGCGCACCGACGCCGATCTTCAATGAAAAATCTTTATGCGCTTTGGCCCATGGCGTGACGACGACGGGGCGATTGTCGCCATCGGGCATTGACAAGGCGCTCGCTGCGCTTCGGCGCTTCAAGGCGTTGATCGCTATCATGGATGTCGAAGATCTTCATGTCATCGCCACGGCAGCGGCGCGGGATGCTTCCAACGGACCGGAATTCGTCGCCGCGGCGAGCGAAGCGATCGGCGCTCCTGTGACTTTATTGTCCGGCAAAAGAGAGGCGGAGCTTTCGGCGCTCGGTGTCGTCTCCGGTTTTCATGATGCAGACGGTATGGTTGCCGACCTTGGCGGCGGCTCGATCGAGCTGATCGACGTCAAGGGCACGAAGCTCGGCAAAGGCATTACCTTGCCGCTTGGCGGCCTGTCTTTGATGGATGCGTCCAACCAGTCGCCGAAAGCCGCTGTCAAGATCGCGCGCGAAGCCTTGTCCAAGGTGAAGACCCTCGACAATCTGCGCGGTCGCACGCTCTACGCGGTAGGAGGCACATGGCGCGCGCTGGCCAGACTGCATATGCGCCAGCGCAATTATGTCTTGAGCATTATGCATGGCTATACGATTCCGACGCACGACGCGGAAGATTTCACCAGTCTTGTCGAGCGCGTGAACAATGCCGACACTCTGATTGCCGTCGAAGCGATCGCTCCGGCACGACGGCCTTTGCTCGTTTATGGCGCCATCGTGCTCGACGAGATCCTGCGCCGGGCGCGACCGAAGGAAATCACCATTTCAGCCGCGGGCGTGCGCGAAGGCTTGCTCTACGACAAGCTCGATCGCACAGAGCGCAAGCAAGACCCGCTTCTGGTCGCCGCGCGCGAGATCAATATGATCAATGCGCGATCGCCCAATCATGCCGAAGACCTTTGCGATTGGACCGACCAATTCATGAAGTCGACGCATTTCGACGAGAGCGTGGAAGAGCGTCGGCTCCGTCACGTCGCATGCCTGCTAGCGGACGCCAATTGGCGCTCGCATCCCGACTATCGCGGCGAGCAGGGTCTCAATATCGTCGCGAATACAGCCTTCATGGGCATAGATCACGCGGGGCGCTCTTTTTTGGTCCTCGCGGCCTCATATCGCTATTTGGGTCTCGATCAGGACGTCAATCCGGGGATGCGGGCGCTCGTTTCTTCGCGTCTCCTCGATCGGGCACGCATACTTGCCGGTGCCATGCGGGTTGCCTATCTGGTCTCGGCGGCAATGGCGGATGTCTTGCCGCGCACGCCTATGGCCTGCGCCAAGAACAAGCTCATTCTGACCTTGCCGCCTGATCTCGCGAATCTTACGAGTGAGCGGCTCACCAATCGGCTGAAACAGCTCGGCCGGCTGATTGGCCGTGAGGCTGCTGTGGTGATTGCGTAAACAGCGGGCCCTATCGCCTCACTCCGCGGCTTCCTCCGCCGTCTCGCGCCATTCCAAGGTGACGACCTTGCCATGCTCGACGGTCAGCGCGAGGCGACCATGCTTTAATTCCAGTGCTTTTGCGCCGAAGATCTCGCGCCGCCAGCCCATCAGGCTCGCGACTTTCGCATTGTCGTCACTTGCGATCGCTTCCAGATCCTCGACGGTCGCGATCATTTTGGGTGCGACGCCTTCGGCTTCGGCGACCTGACGCAGCAATACTTTCAAAAGTTCGACTGTGGCGCCGCCGCCGGAGCGACGCTCTTTTTCGCGTTTGGGCAGAGTCTTCGGATCGCGCGCAAGGCCACGCTGGACTGCGGCAAGTATATCGATCCCGCCGCGCGATTTCTCCATGCCGCGTGGAAATGTCCTTAGATTGCTCAACTCGTCGGGCGTCCGTGGCGCAGCCAGGGCGACCTCCACCAAGACGTCATCCTTCAAGACCCGCGAGCGTGGGACGTCGCGGCTTTGCGCCTCGGCTTCCCGCCAGGCTGCGACCTCCATCAGCACAGCGAGATCGCGTGGCTTGCGGGCGCGATTGCGGAACCGCTCCCAGGCATTGCTCGGATGCTGTTCATAGGTCGAAGGCGAACTCAACAGCGCCATTTCATCGTCGAGCCAGGACAGGCGGCCGCTCTTCTCCAGGCGCAGCCGCAGATCCAAATAAATGTCGCGCAGATGGGTGACATCGGCGATCGCATAATCGATCTGCGCATCCGAGAGCGGCCGGCGCGACCAATCGGTGAAGCGGGAGGATTTGTCGAGGCTGACGCCGCAGACGGCTTGGGTCAATTCGCTATAGGCGATCTGGTCGCCAAAGCCGCAGACCATTGCGGCGACTTGCGTGTCGAACAGCGGTGCTGGGACCAGCTTTGCCAGATTCCAGATGATTTCAATGTCCTGGCGCGCCGCATGAAAGACTTTGACCAGGTTGGGATCGGCCATCAGATCGAACAAGGGCGTGAGATCGAGCCCCTCGGCCAGAGCATCGATCGCGACGGCCTCCTCGGGCGTCGCGAGCTGGACGACACAGAGTATCGGCCAGAATGTGGTCTCGCGCAAAAACTCCGTATCGATGGTTACGAAAGAATGGCGACCCATGCGGCGGCAAATCTCTGCCAGTTCGCGACTCGTTGTGATCAAGCTCATCAGCTGTAAATATCGGAAACGCCGTCCGGCTTCCAGAGTTCTGATCCATTGTTGGCCGTTCTCTTTATGATCTTTTTCGAAATTGCCGTCCAAATCGGCAATGTGGTGGGTTGCCAAGGGGAGGACAGGGTAGGGGTCGGGTGAGGCCAGCCTATCGAACGACGAATTTCTGGTATAAGGAGGGCTCGTTTCGCCCACAGTTGCGAGCTACGGCCACTGAATGTCTCATAATCAGCGTCTCTTCCTCAGCATTTCTCTTCTCGTCGCAGGCTTTGCAGCTTTTGTTCTTGCCGAGAGCCCGCCTGCCGCAAAGGCCGAAGCCAAGCTGGATTCGGCCAAACATCCCCAATCCAAAACAGCAAAACCCGCGTCGCCGGAATCACAGATCGTGACGAGGGCCTTTGGCGCCTGGGCGCTGCGATGCCGCAAAGCGAGCGGAAAAAAGGGGGAGGTGGCCAAAGAGCCACAGAATCGCGCTTGTGAAATCTCCGAGACGCTCGAGGCGCAAGATCATTCGGGACCCATTGCCAAGCTTTCGGTCGGGCGTCCCGGCGGCAAGGGTGCCCTGCATGCCGTCGTCATTTTGCCGAATAATGTCTCCTTCCCGAGTTCGGTGCATATCCGTTCCGACGAAAAGGACATTTGGGGCGTCAAACTCGACTGGGTACGTTGTATACTGGGAGGCTGTTTCGCCGAGACGATCCTCGCAGATGCGACCGTCAAACATTGGCACGACAGCACATCGAAAGGCGAGATCGCCTTCAAGGACGCCAGCGGTGATAGTGTCTCCTTGCCCATGAGCTTCGTCGGTTTTGGCGCGGCGGTCGATGCATTGGAGAAGGAGCCCTGAAAGCCCACCGGACGGCTGGATAAAGGGACGCTATATCAAATATATAGATCATATCCTGCAGCAGCCATCGGACATATCCGATGGCCAATTGGTAGGAAATCCCTACCTATTTTTCGGGGACATGATCTAGAACCGGTCTCCACCTGAAAAGGTGTCGATCGTTTGGACCGAGGCTGCTGCATTCCGGTATGGCGCCTGCAGGCAAAATTAAGCAGGAAGACAAAGAAGCGCTGATCGTGCCGCGCCCGGGCTCAGCCCGCGGTGCCGCGAGGCAAGGTGCGAACTGAAAGATCCCATGACATGATGCATCGCTACCGTACGCATAGCTGTGGCGACCTGCGTGAGACGCAGGCTGGTGAAGAGAT
>DAIESR010000571.1 GCA_027346205.1 Beijerinckiaceae bacterium | reverse complement strand
GCCGCAGCATAGGCTTCAAGCATTTCGACCGAAGGCATGGGCTCGTCATAGAGATCGAAGAGCCGAGCATCGATGAGGCCCATCAGAGAATCGCGCGGCAGCTCGCAACGCGCCAGAGTGTCGAGAAGCGCTACGGCGACCGGATGCGCCTCGGCTTCGCTTTCGCGCTCGCCCGCCAAGACCTCCCGCCACCATTGGAACCTTATTTCGCCGAGAATCGGTTCGGACACCAAACCGCGGACGCGCGCGATCTCCAAGCTGAAGGCATAAAGCGCATGAACATGCGGCCGTTTTTCTGCCGGAAGGAAGAGTGATGCGAGCCAGCGATCGGGATCATCCCGCCGCAGCAAGGCGTCGCAATGCGCATAGGCCTGCTGGAGGGATTCGCTCATCAAGGCACGGCAAGCAAAGCCGCCGCGACCCGCCGGTCTTCAGCGAGAAGGATGGAATAGGTGCGCGCCGCGGCGCCCGTCGCCATCGGCTCGCCATGAATCCCGGCTTCTCGCAGCCTTTCCCGCAAGGCGGCCGCGAGCGGCAGGAGGTGCGGCCCAGTGCCAATGAGCAGATGCTCGATCGCGCCGGCCGCCTCGGCAAAGACGGGGGCGAGAGAGGCAATCGAAATATCTTCCGCGTTCACGGCGTCCCAGGCACTTATGCCCGACGGAAGCGCGAGAATGGAGCCGCGATGTGACATGCCGGCAAAGCTGAAACCGCCGTTGCCATAGCCTTCGATCACATGTCGACCCGGTAGAAATCCATCATATTTCGGAGTGGTCATCGGCGTCATGGCAGGGACAGGACGGCCTGCCCTCAAGCTCGATTGCGTGCTGAGGTGCCCGTCACGCTCTTCGCCTGCGTCTTCGCCGGCTTAGTCGTGGGCTTGGTCGCGGGCTTGGCGGCCGGCGCCTGCGGCGCCTCGGCCGTTTCGTTGCGCAGGCCGAGATAGATCAGCATCGGCGAGCAGATGAAGATCGATGAATAGGTCGCAACGGCAATGCCCCAGATCATCGCGATCGAGAAGGACCGGATCACCTCGCCGCCGAAGGTCACGAGCGAAAGAAGCGCCAACAGAACCGTGGTCGCCGTCATGATGGTGCGCGGCAGCACGGCGTTGACCGACATGTCGATAAGCTGATCTGTCGGCATGCGGCGATATTTGCGCATCATCTCACGGATGCGGTCGAGCACGACCACCGTCTCGTTGAGCGAATAGCCGACGATGGTCAAAATGGCAGCGATCGACGTGGTGTTGAATTCGAGCCGCGTCAACGAGAAGAAGCCGACCGTCAGCAGCAAGTCATGCATGGTGGCGATAATGGCGCCGACCGCGAATTGCCATTCGAAGCGGAACCAGAGATAGGCCAAAACGGCAAGGATGGAGATGACGACGCCGAGCGTGCCGGACTGGACGAGTTCGCCCGAGACGCGCGGTCCGACCACATCGACGCGACGGAAGTCATATTTGGCTTCGAGCATCTTCCTGACATGGGTGACCGTCGTCTCCTGCGCCTTGGCGCCGCCATGCTGGACGCCGAAGCGCAACAACACGTCGGACGGCGTGCCGAAGCCCTGAACCTCGACATCGCCGATCCCCAATTGCCGCATTTGCGCGCGCAGATCCGCAATCTCAGCATGGCCCGATTTGGCGCGCAGCTCCATCAAAGTGCCGCCGGAGAAATCAATGCCGAAATTCATCCCCAGGGTAAGGAAGAGCGCGACCGAGATGATCGACATGACCGCCGAGAATGGATAGCTCACGCGCCGAAAGCGCATGAAGCCGAATTTCGTATTCTCAGGGGCGAGACGCAGGAGCTTCATCAAATGAGCCTTTGGGATACTGCCCGTATCGAGGCCCTCATCCTGAGGAAGGTCCGGAGGACCTGTCTCGAAGGGTAAGGACTGTCCGATCTATATCGGGAGCTTAGTCGGACGCACATATTGGTACCAGAGCGCGATCATCATCCTCGTCATGGTCACGGCTGTGACAATGGTCGTCAAAATGCCAAGCGCGAGCGATACGGCGAAACCGCGAACCGGACCGGAGCCGAAATAATAAAGGATGGCCGCGGCCACGAACATGGTGACGTTGGAATCGACGATCGTCGCAAAGGCACGTTTGAATCCGGCATCGAGCGAGGCGATAATCGAGCGGCCGGAATGCACCTCTTCGCGGATGCGCTCATAGATCAGCACGTTCGAATCGACCGCCATGCCGATGGTGAGCACAATACCCGCTATGCCCGGCAGAGTGAGGGTCGCGCCAAGCAAGATGAGCGACGCGAAAATGATGGCGATATGAACCAGGAGCGCGATATCGGCGAAAACACCAAAAACGCCATAGGTGCTCAGCATATAGACAAGGACCAACGCGGCTCCGACATAGGCGGCGTGCTTGCCGGCATTGATCGAATCCTGGCCGAGGCCCGGCCCGACGGTCCGCTCCTCGATGATCGTGAGCTTGGCCGGCAGCGCGCCAGCGCGCAACAGAATCGACAGATTATTGGCCGATTCGACGGTGAAATGCCCAGAGATCTGGCCTGAGCCACCAGTGATCGGGCTCAAGATGCGCGGCGCCGAAATCACCTTGCCATCGAGCACGATGGCGAAAAGCCGGCCGACATTTTCCGACGTGACTTCGCCGAAGAGCTGGCCGCCTCTGATATTGAAGCGAAAATTGACGACGGGCTCCTGCGTGCGCGAATCGAAGCCCGGTTGCGCATCGGTGAGATCCTCGCCCTGCACCATCACCCGCTTCTCGACCGGGAGTTTTCCCGGCTGGTCGGTCTGATCGAGCAAATCATATTCGCTCGGGTTTTCGCCCGGCGACGCGACGAGGCGGAACTCGAGCTTCGCCGTGGTGCCCAAAATCTGCTTCAGCCGTCCCGGATCCTGCAACCCGGGCACTTCGACGAGAATGCGATCACTGCCCTGGCGTTGGATATTGGGCTCGGTCGTTCCCAAAGCGTCGACGCGGCGGCGCAGCACTTCGATCGATTGTTCGACGGCGCGGCGGATCTTGTCGTTGATCGCGGCCTCGGTCACGAGAATTTGGACGGCACCATTGCCGGCATCCTTGACATCGAGCGCGGCCGCGCCTCCCGCGCCAAGCACGGCATTGCCGATCGGCGCCTGGATCTCTCGTAATTTGGGAATGACACGGCTGCGCTCGGCGGCCTCGGGGATGCGCACCTGCACTCCACGCGGCAGAACGCCAATACCGCCCGTGATTGGAACCCGCTCCTGGCGTAAGATACGGCGCACATCATCGCGCAAATTTTGAACCTCGGTCTTGATCACCGAGCTCGAATCGACTTCAAGCAGAATATGCGAGCCACCCTGCAGATCGAGGCCGAGCACAATGGTGCGCACGGGTATCCAACTCGGCAGGCTATGGACGAGTGCCTCACGTGTCGAGACCGGCAGAACGCTCGGCACGATCACGAGCACGGCGACCGCCGTCATCATCAAGATAGCTACGATCTTCCAAATCGCGAAACGCAGCATGAGAAGCCATCATCCATTAGTTTTGAACCGCCCGAGACGACGGATTTGGGACGAGCAACGAGCGAACCCTGCGGCAATTTTCTTCCAACGCAAATCGGACAGTGCAAATCGGACAGTGCAAGTCAGACGGTGCAAGTCTGACATTGCAAGTCGGGTCTGCCCGAACTTGCGCGTGTCAATATGCCGAATCCGCCGCCTCCCGAGTCCGTGCGAACGGAGCCACGGGCCGCGCGCCGGCTAGCCTCGCCTCACGCATTGTCCTTGACCGGCTCGCCCTTGGCCCGCACATCGGCGATCATCGACCGCGCTACACGGACTTTGACATTTGGCGCAATCTCCATCTCGACTTCGGAATCATCGACGACTCGGATGACCTTTCCGATCAATCCGCCAGTCATCACGATCGTGTCGCCGCGACGGACGTTTTTGATCATATCCGCATGCGCCCGGGCGCGCTTCTGCTGCGGCCGCATGATCAGAAAATACATGATGACCAAGATGAGCGCGAAGGGCGCGACCTGCATGAGGATATCGGTCGCGGCAGGCTGAGAGCCGGCGGCTTGGGCAAAAGCCGGAGTGATCAATTGCTTACTCCTTGACAGGCCTCTGTGGGCCTCTTCGGATCGGCGCGGACTATAGCGAGCGCGGGCACGAAAGCAATGGCCGGCGGGAAGCTCAAAAATCGATTTGGATTACAAGAGCATGTTCCGGAAAAGTTGATAGACCTTTCCAAATGAGAACATGCTCTATCTCTTTGAAATAGAGCCGACTTGGGGGCGGAGCACATGAACACTCAGGATGGAGCCGGCGGCGCCGGCCTTACGGCGCCCGAGGCTGCGCGCAGCTTGGCGCGCATCGCCGAGCTTCTCAAAAGACTCGTGCCTCCGGCGCATAAGCCCGTCGACCTTTCCGCCGCCGATGCCTTTGTGTGGCTGGCGGACGAGGCGGTGCTCAATCCCGTCGCCAAGGTCAACCGCGTCGACATGCATCTTTTGCGCGGCATCGATCGGGTGCGCGACATATTGAGCGACAATACTGAGCGTTTTGCCAAGGGTTTCGCGGCCAATAATGCGCTTTTGTGGGGCGCGCGAGGCATGGGCAAGTCGTCGCTGGTCAAGGCTGTCCATGCCGACATCAATTTTCGCCTCGCTGGAACAACGGAATTGCGCCCGCTGAAGCTCGTCGAAATCCATCGCGAAGATATCGAAAGCCTGCCCCGGCTCATGGGCCTGCTGCGCGACAG
>DAIESR010000568.1 GCA_027346205.1 Beijerinckiaceae bacterium | reverse complement strand
GCCGCAGCTGCCAGCGCGCGCCGGTGTCGAGATCGACGAAGGCGAATTCGGCACGGTTCGGCCCAACGAGCCGCGCCTCGGTCCCCACCTCGCGTAAAAACGCCTGTGCCGCATGATTGCCGGACAAGAGCAGATGATTGCCATTGTCGATGATCATGCCGAGCGTGCTGTCGAAATAGGAGCGGCAGCGTCCACCCGCTTGTCGCGCGGCTTCATGAATGATGACCTCGCGGGGGCCGGATGCGAGGCGCAGCGCCGCGGCGAGCCCGGCGAGGCCCGAGCCGATGATATGAACCTTGGCGGTCATGCGCTGCTACGGGCGCGGCGCCGCCACGCGGGACGCAGCATAAGCGAAAGACCGGGTGCGAAGCAGCTCATCGCAAGGGCGCCTCAAAACAGACCATGGCGCAATATGGCGAGCAGAACGCGGTACTTCGGCACGCGGACCTTCACGCGCGGCGGCGCGAAGCCGCGTGCCTCCACGCCTTCGAGAATCGCATGATAGACATCGCCCATCAGCCGTGGCGCCCGCACACTTCTGCGCGGGCATTGCGCCATGATCTCGGCAGCGCGCGCGAAATGCTCCTTCGCTTTGACGATGATCGGCGCGCAGGCCTTGGCGAGAGCCGGATGTTCGAGCATTTGGCGCGGCGCAGTCGCGGTAATGCCCACGGCTTCCAAGGCCTCGCGCGGCAGGTAGAGCCGGTCGATCGCGGCATCCTCGTCGATATCGCGCAGAATATTGGTGAGTTGAAAGGCGCGGCCGAGATGATGAGCGAGATCCTTGCCGAGATTCGCTGGCACCCCGAAGACTCGAACCGAGAGGCGGCCGACAGCGCTCGCGACCCGGTCGCAGTAAAGATCAAGCGTTTTGTCGTCAGGCGCCTGGATATCGGCGAGCACGTCCATTTCCATGCCGTCGATGATGGCGATGAAATCTTCGCGCGCGAGACCGAAGGCGCGCATCGCTTCGCCGAGCTTCTGCAGGCCGGCAGGCGCAGCTTTGCCAGCGGCAAGCGTGTCTATATCCTGCCGCCATTGCGCCAGAGCGGCGCTTCTGCCCGGCCGTGGCCCGCCGTCATCGGCGATATCGTCCACCGCGCGGCAAAAGGAATAGATCTCGAACATCGCCTCGCGCTCGGCACGCGGGAGAATGCGCATGGCGGTGTAGAAGGAGCTGCCGCTCGCCCGGCTCTCGGCGGTGGGCGCGGTCGCGACATTTGCGGCCATGTTCAGGCACCTTTTCCGCTGGTGGCGAGACGCAGGCCGGCACGGCGGCCCCGCTCGGCAAGGCCCTCGCCGATCCCGACGAGAGTCCAGGCGAGAAAACCCGGCTTCGACAAATGCACCTTCTCGCTCAGCGGGTCGCGGCGGCGCAGGCCGTTCACCAGAACCTGGGCGAGACGAGCGATCACCGTCGTTTCGAGGCCGAGCCGCAGATCTTGGACATGGCGCGGCAGCACCTTGCCGATATGCACGAGGTCGTCGGTGCGGTCCGCGAGCTTGTGAAGGCAGGTGAGAAGCGCAGGCGAGGCTTTCGCCTCGGCCAAGGCCTCCACACCGATGCCTTCGGCTTGCAAAGCATCGAGCGGGACATAGACGCGGTCGAGATTGCGATAATCGTCGGCGCAATCCTGCAAATGGTTGATGATCTGCAAGGCGGAGCAAAGCGCGTCGGAGGCAGGCCAGGTGCGCTCGCTTTCGCCATGCACATCGAGGACGAAGCGTCCGACCGGCGCGGCCGAATAGGCGCAATAATGCATCAGCTCGTCGAAATCGGCATAGCGTTGCTTGACGGCATCCATGCGGAAGGCGTGTAGGAGATCCTGCGCATGCCTCGGCGACAGGCGGTGTTCCGCCAGCATCGTCCGGAGCGGCCGCGCCGCCTCGATCCCATCCTCCTTGCCGAGCAGCGCGGCCTCGAAACGGTCAAGGCCCGCGAGCTTCTGCTCGCTCGTCAGCGTGCCATTGTCGGCCACGTCATCTGCGGCGCGCACGAAATGGTAGAAGGCAAGAATGACAGGCCTATGCCGCGCCGCGATGAGCTGCGAGGCGACGGGGAAATTTTCGTCGCGGTGCGTCTTCGTCGGGACGAGATCGAGGTCGGCATTCATGAGAGATAACCACGCTGACGGAACCAGGTGAGGGCGTCTGCGAGCCCTTCCTGATAGGGCCGCGCGCAATAGCCGAGCTCGCGTTGCGCCTTGGCCGAGGAGAAGAACATCCGGTGTTTCGACATGCGCAATCCGTCACGCGTCAGAAACGGCTCGCATCGCGTCAATTGCGCCTTCGCTTCGGCGAGGAACGCTAAAGGATAAAGGGCGACGCGCGGCAGGCGCAGGCGAGGCGGTTTGCGGCCGCTCAAATTGGCAATCTCCGCCAGCATGGAGGCAAATCCGACATTTTGGCCGCCGAGAATATAATGTTCACCGATTTTCCCATGTTGTAGCGCCGCCAGATGGCCGGCGGCCACATCATCCACATGGACCACATTGAGTCCCGTGTCCACATAGCCCGGCATGCGCCCCGCGGCGGCCTCGACAATGATGCGTCCCGTGGGCGTCGGCCGCATGTCCCGCGGCCCGACCGGCGTCGATGGATGAACGATGATCGCAGGCAGCCCGTCTCGGGAAATCATCGCCGTGACGATCTCTTCCGCGGCGACTTTGCTGCGCTTATAGGCGCCGATAGCCGCATCAATCGGAAGCCGGCAACTTTCGTCAGCCGGCGTGCCGTTTGCCGCCACGGCCAATGTTGCGACGCTGCTCGTATAGACGACGCGTTCCACTCCCTCGCGCAGCGCCGCCTGCATGAGATTGCGGGTGCCTTCGCGATTGGTGCGCACGATTTCTTCGGGATCACGCGCCCAGAGCCGGTAGTCGGCCGCTACATGATAAAGAAAGCGGACGCCAGACATGGCCCGGCCCACCGACTCGCTGTCACGGATGTCACCGATGGCGAGTTCGATGTCGAGCCCCTCGAAATTGCTTCGGGAACTCGTGGGACGCACGAGGCCACGGACCGAAAAGCCGGCCCGAACCAACGCATGCGCCACGGCCGATCCCACAAAGCCCGAGGCACCCGTGACCAGTACCTTCTCGCCCGCCACGCTGCTCTACCCCTTGGAATCCCGGCGCTTCAATATTTCCTCGCGACCCTCGTCAGAGGCGGTGGCATATCATTTATATTGCAAAGCCGGCAACTGCAGTTCGCCTAAATTTCCCCCTGACGGGCGCCACAAAAACATGCGCTCGCCTTTCCCGGTCTCGAGCGCTCGCGAGGGGCGAGGAAAGATCGGGGCCGATGACATAGCACCTGCGTTCAGGACCCCGCCATGGATCGGTATTGAGATCTGACCGTATATTTCGGTTGACTGAAGGCAAGATGGCCGTTTCACTGGTGCCGGATTTCCGTTTCGACTGCATTCATTGACCAATAGCAAAATATTGTTAGGGGGAGTGCATGGCCGATATTGTCTTGATCAATCCGCGGTTCGAAGAAAGCTATTGGGGCATGGAGCACGCGCTCCATCTCGTCGGCTATCGTGCCAATATGCCGACCGCCGCTCTACCTCTGCTTGCTGCCCTCACGCCGAGCGAACATCGCGTGACGATCATCGACGAAAACGTCGAACCGATCGATTTCGATCGTTGCGCGGCGGCCGATATCGTCGGCCTTACGGGCATGACGGTGCAGCGTTTCCGTATGACGGAAATATTGAAGGAATTGAAGCGGCGCGGCTGCTTCACCGTGCTCGGCGGTCCGTGGATCACGGTGCAGGAGGATTATTTCG
>DAIESR010000546.1 GCA_027346205.1 Beijerinckiaceae bacterium | reverse complement strand
CGGCGAAAGCGAGAGGGGCGCCAGCTTCCGCATCGAAGAGCGCGGTCTGATGGATTCCATGCGCGCGCAGAAATTCGGTACGGCCACGTTCAAGAAAGCGCAGATAGGACGCGTGATAGACGACGCCGGAGAAATCCGTGTCCTCATAATAGACGCGGACCGGAAAGACCTGCGGTAGGGGCTTCACTTGCGTCACTTAAGCTTCCATCGCGCGGCTGGCCGCCGCCTCACAGCGCGACGAGGCTGCGTCGGTGGTCGTCATAGGTGAAGAGTTCGGCATAACGGCCCCAGTCGATGATGGTGCGTAAGGTCTTCTCGGCATCGCCGCGGCTCAGATGGTCTTCGAGTTCAGTCTCGAAGCGCAGCTTCGGGGCGCGGTGGACGGCCCGATCGTCGAGAACGCGCTTGATATGCGCGGCCAACGGGACGAAACGCAAGAGATGTTCGCGGAAGAGGCGCTTGCGTTCCTCCATATCCGCCTCGGCAAAGATGTGGCCCGCCGCCGTCAGAGCGAGCGTATCCGCCTTGAGTTCGGCGAATTCGAGAATATGCAGTGCTTCCGCCGTCGGAAACAGCTCGTCGATCTGCAGATTGAGCATGTGGCGGAGCTTAACGAGTTCCGCCTTGCCGTCGCAGGGCGGCTGGGCCAGCCTCTCGATGAGGCCGGAGATCCGATTGATCGAGGCGCGCGGCAAAGGGTGACTCATGCCGTCGCTCATGTCCTTATGGGAACCGATGGCGGCGAGCGAGCGCGACGTCAAAATGGCGTAGATCTCATCGACGATATTGTGGAATTCGGTGTCGAGGCGATTGCGCGGATGCGGCAGATCGACGGCGATTTCGGCGGCAATTCGTCCCGGGTTGGAGGATAGGACGAGGATGCGGTCGCAGAGAAGCACTGCCTCCTCGATATTATGGGTGACGATCAGGATCGCTTTCGTCGGCAGTCGATGGCTCGTCCATAGATCGAGCAAATCGGTCCGCAGCGTTTCGGCGGTCAGAATGTCGAGGGCGGAAAAGGGCTCGTCCATCAACAGGACAATCGGATCGATGACGAGCGCGCGGGCAAAGCCAACGCGCTGGCGCATGCCGCCGGAGAGCTCACGCGGATAGGCGGATTGGAAACCGTCGAGGCCAATGAGATCGATGGCCATCAGCGCCCGGCGCCGCGTTTCCTGGCGATCGATCCCGAGCGCATCAAGGCTTGTTTCGACATTTTCGAGCACGGTGAGCCAGGGGAAGAGCGCAAAGGTTTGAAAGACGACGGCGATCCCTTCCGCCGGACCGTCAAGAAGGCGGCCACGATAGGTGACTTCGCCATCGCTCGGTGCGATGAGCCCGGCGGCGATCCGCAATAAGGTCGACTTGCCGGAGCCTGAACGGCCGAGAAGGCCGAGAATCTCGCCGTCGCGGAGCGTCACATCGATCTGTGCAAGCACGGTCAGGGGTTCGCCGGAGGGTTTGGCGAAATCCTTGCTGACATTATGGAGATCAAGGACGGTAGCTTTTGCGGCTTTATCCATTCGGGCCTCTCAATCGAGCCTCATCCGCCGTTCGGCAAATGCATAGAGAGGCCGCCATATCAGCCGATTCATCGTGACGACCATGGCGGACATGATCGCAATGCCGAGCGCGATGCGCGAAAAATCCCCGGCCGCCGTCATGCGCGCGATATAGGCGCCGAGTCCGCCGGCATCGAGTTTCGTAGGCCCCCAGCTCACGACTTCCGACACGATGCTCGCATTCCAGGCCCCGCCCGATGCCGTGATGGCTCCGGTGACATAATAAGGAAATATGCCGGGCAGCATGACATCCCGCCACCAGCGCCAGCCACGGATTCGGAATGTCGCCGCGGCCTCCTTGAAATCGCTCGGATAGGCCGTCGCGCCGGCAATGACATTGAAGAGAATGTACCATTGGGTGCCGAGGATCATCAGCGGTGACAGCCAGATCACCGGGTTGACACCGAAATGGACGATGAGAACGACCGCCACAGGAAACATGAGATTGGCCGGGAAGGAGGCAAGAAATTGCGCCAAAGGCTGAACTTTTTCCGCCAACTTCGGCCGCAGACCCACCTGCACGCCGATCGGTACCCAGATCAAAGTCGCAAGGATGATGAGAACCACCACGCGAAGCAGCGTCAAGAATCCATTGCCGATGACGATTTGGACATCATGCCAAGTCAATGTCGGTGCCACGAAATGCAGCAGCTGCAAAACGCCATAAATCGTGGCGGCAGCGATGCATGCCAACCAAATTATGTCCCCGGCGCGCCGCGGCACGAGGGGGCGGCTGGGGCGCGGAACCCACGCAAAAGGCGTGAAACGTTGCCGCGCGAGGAAGTCCAGTCCGGAGCCTATCGGCGCACTGAGGCGGCGCATGAACGTGGCGCGTCGAAAGAGATCGAGCACCAGGCTTTTTGGAACGATCTGCGCCGCCGTCTGCTCGGAACGGAATTTATCGCCCCAGGCGACCAGCGGCCGAAACAGCAGTTGATCATAGAGAAGAATGGCGATCGTCATGGCGCCAATGGCATAGAAGACTGCATGAAGGTCGCGTTCGGCGATGGCCTTGGCGACA
>DAIESR010000538.1 GCA_027346205.1 Beijerinckiaceae bacterium | reverse complement strand
AGCACCGAGAAAAGCGACAGCCGTCACATGCGCGCCAGCTTCGATCGGCCTGACTTCACTGGTGAGAGAGCTTACGGGTTCAACCATGATCGTCTTGAAAGCAGCCTCAGCAAGACCTGTCTCGTGATGATGACACGCCTAATGTTTCGGATATGTGACAATCGGTCGAAGACCATGGGACGCGGCGCCGCGCCACCAGCCACAATCACGCCGCACAGGCCAGAAAGCCCTGGCGGATCTCGTCTTCTTTCAGATGACGCCCGATGAACACAAGGCGGCTCTCCCGCTTCTCGGACGGCTTCCAATCGCGTTGTAGATCGCCATCAAGGATCATGTGGACGCCTTGGAAGACGAAGCGCTTCGGCTCGTCCTTAAAGGCGAGAATGCCTTTCGAGCGGAGGATCGACGGCCCCTCGCGCTGGATATATTCATTCAGCCAAGGCAGGAATTTTTCGGGATCGACCTCGCCATTGATCGAAACGGCAACGGATTGCATCTCCTCGTCATGGTAATGCTTGAGTCCGTGGGCCTCGTGCTCATGATGATCGTGGCCATGGTCATGGTGCTCATGCCCATGTTCATGCCCATGTTCGTGACCATGCGCATGATCATGATCGTCCGCCATGGTCAGAAAGTCCGGCTCTATATCGAGAATGCGATCGAGATCGAAGGCATTGCGCCCGAGCACGGCGTCGAGTTCGATCGCGCAACGCTGCGTGTGATGCAATTTCGCATAGGGATTGATAGCGCGGATACGCGCCTCGACCTCTTCGAGCTCATCTTTGCTGACGAGATCGGTCTTGTTGAGCAAGATGACATCGGCGAAGGCGACTTGATTCTTCGCCTCGGGTGCATCCTTCAGACGTTCGGACAGCCATTTCGCGTCGGCGACCGTGATCACGGCATCGAGCCGCGCCGCTGCTTTCACATCGGCATCGACGAAAAAGGTCTGCGCGACAGGCGCCGGATCGGCCAGCCCCGTGGTCTCGACGATGATCGCATCGAATTTGCCTTTGCGCTTCATCAGCCCTTCGATGATACGGATGAGATCACCGCGCACGGTGCAGCAGATGCAGCCATTGTTCATCTCGAAGATTTCTTCGTCGGCGCCGACGACGAGATCATTGTCGATACCGACTTCGCCAAATTCATTGACGATGACGGCAAATTTCCTGCCATGCGGCTCGCTCAAAATGCGGTTGAGAAGCGTCGTCTTGCCGGCGCCGAGATAGCCCGTAAGGACCGTGACAGGGATTTTTTCAGCCATTCCAAACTCCGATCTCGCGTGACGTCTCTGACCGGTCGCATCTCTTCTACCAGCAGGCGATGCGACCCATTGCCTCCCGTGGTACCCCACAGATGCCCCACCCTTCGCGCCGGCTTCTATCGCTCTAGAGTTTCAGCAAAAGTGGATACCGGTTTTGCGTCCGAAACTCTAAATCTTTGAATGAGAACGTTTTCTTCTCGATCGGATGATTCCGTCCGATCGGAAAACGCTCGCGCCTCGTAATCCCTGCCTCCCGAGGAAAGGTGGCGCATTTCGGGAGCCCTGCCGGAGGATGAAGGGAAGGCGGGGACGCCATATGCTCGCGCGATGCAGCGCTGGCATCTGTCCCTTATATTGTTTTGCGCGCCCTCAATAGAAGTACCGATCGGTTCATGGCGCAGGCAAATGGCTGGCCGAGATCAGGCAAAACGCCAGCCGCGCAGCCGCCGAGAGAGGACGGCTAGAACATAGGCCATGGCGCTGAGCGCGGCGATCCAAAAGCTGCTCGGCCAGTCAGTATAGTAGGCGAGCGTGATGCCGAGCCATGCTTCGCAAAGCGCCAGAGCCGCGGAGACCAACACGCCCGCAGCCACCGATCCCGTCACCTGCTGCGCGGCCGCGGCCGGCCCAACCATCAGTGCGAAAACCAGGAGAACGCCGACGATCTGCACGCATTCGGCCGTCGTCACGGCGACGATCGTCAGAAACAGCACCCCGTAAAGCCGCAGGGATACGCCTTTCGCTTCGGCCAGTTCCGGTTGCAGGCTCGCAAAAAGCAATGGACGCGAGATCGTCGCGAGCATTGCGAGGCTCGCCACGCCGAGCCCGAGCAAGATCCAGATCGTGCTCACATCGACGGCCAACACATTGCCGAAGAGCAAGGTCGTAGCCTGCGTCGCATAGGCCGTGAAGAAATGCAAAAATAGAAGGCCGAGAGCGAGCGCAAAGGCAAGGACGAGACCGACAGCCACATCGCGCTCAGCCAGCCTTTCGCCCATCAAGCCCATGCCGATTCCGGCGGCGACCGTCACCAGCACGAGCCCCCAGAGCGGCGCAATGCCGATGAGGACGGCACCCGTCGCGCCGGTGAAGCCGACGTGACCGAGCGCATGGCCGGCAAATGTCTGGCTGCGCAACACCAGAAAATAGCCGACCGCTCCCGCGAGCACCGCGACGATCGCCGCGGCGGCAAAGGCATTGCGCATGAAATCATAATCAAACATGGTCGGCATGTATATGTTCGCCGCCGTGATCGTGCCCATGATCATGCAGATGCGCGTCGCGCTCCATATCGTGACTCCCCGACATCACGAAGATCCGCCCCTGGACACGCAGCACTTCGATCTCCGACCCATAGAGCCGCGAGAGAACCGGCCCGGTGATCACGTCCTCGACCGCGCCAAGCGCTGCTTGGCCGCCTCCGAGAGAGAGCACCTGATCGATCGCATTGAGCAATGGGTTCAACTCATGGGCGCTGAACAGCACAGTGATGCCCAGCTCGAGCTGAAGTGCCTTGACGAGTTCGACGACCTCCTGCTGGCGATGAGGATCGAGGCTGATCAGCGGCTCGTCGAGCAGAAGCAATTGCGGCTGGCCGATCAGTGTCTGAGCGAGCAGCAAGCGTTGCCGTTCGCCGCCCGACATTTCGGCGAGCGGCCGGCGCCCCAGATCGGCGGCACCCACCAGATCGAGAGCGCGATCGATATCGGCGCGCGCCGCCTTGCTCGGAATCGGCAGGCCCAGGCGATGCCCGTTCGCGGCACTTGCGACGAAATCCCAGCCGCTCAGCCGCAGCCCCGAACTCGTGCCACGAACCTGCGGCATATAGCCGATGACGGGATTGCCGCGCGTCGCCGCGCGGCCGAGGACATGAACGGTACCGGCGTCAGGCGGCACAAGACCGAGAATGGCCCGCATCAGCGTCGTCTTGCCGGCGCCATTCGGCCCCAACACGCCAATGAATGTGCCGGACGGGATATCCAGGCTGATATCGGCGAGGACCGTTCGGCCGCCGAGCGTCAAAACGACATGGCGAAGCTCGATCGCGTTCATTTTCTCTTTGTGATCCCTTCGGCCCCGTTGCGCTTCGTCCCCGTCATTTCGGCAGTGTCCGATCGACGGCATCGAGTTCGCTCAGCATCCAGGCCTGATAGCTCTTGCCGGGCGGCTGCGTCTCCGTCGCGCCCACCACCGCGACATGCGATTTTTTCGCGAGCGTCAACATGCGTTCAGCAACGGGATCGGAGACTTGACTGTTATAGACCAACATTTTCACGCGGCGATCCTTGAGATCCCTCTCGAAAGCCGCGAGGTCGGAGGCGCTCGGCTCGGTATTGTTCATCACCGCAAGCTGAAACTTCCGGTTGCGGCTCTCCATGCCGAGCGCGTCGAGCATATAGCCGAAGACCGGCTCGGTCGCCGCCACTGGAGTCCCCGCCAAGCGCGCACGCAGCGCGGCGATCCGCGCTTCGATCGGTTGCAGCGACTGTTGAAATTGCGCCGAGCGCTTCTGATAATCGGCGCTGTGCGCGGGATCGGTGTTGGCGAGAGCCCCCGCCAATGTCTTTGCGAAAGCCTGCATCGTCGGCAGATCATACCAAATGTGCGGATTGTCGCCGGACTTCTTGCCCATGAGTTTGGCCACGACGATGACATCGCGACTGGAGCTGCGCGCGGCGGCAAGCAGCTTCTCCATCCATGGGTCGTAGTCGATCCCATTATAGACGACGATGCGTGCCCCAGAGACGGCCCGGGCCACCGAAGGGCTCACCTCGAAGAGATGCGGGTCTTGATCGGGATTATGGAGAATGCTCGTCACCGTCACTTCGGCACCGCCGATTTGCCGGGCGACATCGCCATAGACATTCTCGGCCGCGACGATGGCGATTTGATCCGCGGCACGCGCCACATTTGGACCCGCAAAAGACATTGCGAAAGCGAGCAGAATGAAGAACTTTTTCATTCTCGCGTCCGAGACCGACGCCCGAAGCGAGATCGAAGCGCGCTCCACCGCCAAATCGCGATAACGTGACATTCTCAAATGTGATTTCCTTGCTCGAATGTAACTTCCTTAGCGCCGCGCGACGATGTCGCAGCATGTGATCGAAAGGCACCGACGAACGGTTTTGGAACAGCCTCGTTCCCCCAGCGAGAACAATGGCGAGAACTGTATTTCGCCTGCAACACCCGCGCTAATGTTCGCGACATAATGTTATATAGTTACATATGTGAAAGCAAGCCCGGCATGAATTCCGGCTTTTTCTCGCCGACATTTTTCGCTATCAGGCGCGCATGAAGGCAGCATCCGCGCGTCTCCCACTTCTCGTCGCAGTCTTGGCCTTCGCCCTCCTCAGCTTGGGCGTGGCCACTTATATGAGCCTGCCAGGCAAGCCCACGACTGCGCCATCTCTCATCGGCGGGCCATTTACCTTGACGGCGGATGACGGCCGAACCGTCACCGCTGCCGATTTCAAGGGCCACCCTTTCCTGGTCTTCTTCGGCTACACGCATTGCCCCGACGTGTGCCCGACGACGCTTTACGAGCTTTCGCAAGTCCTCAAGGCGATGGGGCCCGATACAAAGGTGAAAGTTCTTTTCATCACCGTCGATCCGGCGCGCGACACACCCAAAGAGTTGAAGACCTATCTGTCGAGCTTCGATCCGCACATCATCGGGCTCTCCGGCGATGCGAGCCAGACGAAGGCTGTGGAGCGGGCCTATCGCGCCTATGCCAAGAAGGCGCCCGGCCCCGACGGCGACTATGCGATGGACCATACGTCCATCATCTATTTAATGGATAAAGACGGCCATTTCGTTTCGGCCTTCAATCTCAACCGTCCGCCCAAAGTCGCGGCGGCGGAGCTCGAAGGATATCTTTGAGTTCGAGAGATCCGCTGCAGCTCAATGCCCATTGCACGGTCAATAGAAGCCGATCGGAAAATATTTCAAATAAAGATCCGTGTAGACGCCCTTGGCCGACAGCTGCGCGAGCGCGTAATTGAGCGCGTCGCGGAGCTTGTGATTGCCTTTCTTCACCGCTATTCCGACACCCTCTCCGAAAAAACGGCTCTCGGTATAGGGCCCACCTCGAAAGACGCAGCACCGCTGCGAATCCGTGCCGGCGAGCCAAAAGCTCGAGCTGATCGCATCGTCGAACAACGCATCGATCTCGCCCTTGCGCAAAGCCGCTCGCAAGGCCGTGCGATTGTCGAAGCTCTTGCGTTCGACCTTCGGAAAGAAAGTCTCAAGATAGGCTTCATGTGCTGTCTTCGCGATGATGCCGACGCGCTTTCCCGCGAGCCCTTCCGGTGTCGCGACGAGCTTGCTCTTGGCAAGCGTGACGAAACGCGCGGGCGTCGCGTAATAAGGCGCGGTGAAATCGAACTTCTTCCGGCTCTCCGCATCGATCCGCAGCGAGGCGAGCAGCGCGTCCGCCTGGTTCGAGTCCAATGCGCCGGCGAGAAGATCGAAGCGTCGCACTTGAATCGTACAAGCGACCTTTAGCGCTTCGCAAATGGCACGCGCGAGATCGACGTCGAAACCCGCGAGCGAACCGTCCGGCAAAGCGAAATGGAAGGGCGGGTAATCATCCTCGGTCACAAATCGGATGCTGTGAAGCTCCGTCAGGTCCGGCTTGCTCAAAGTGAGATGCGGATCGAAGAAGCTCGGGACAAAGACCGCACTGCGCGGCTCGCTTTGGGCATTTGCTGCCACAACCAAAGCAAGCGCGAGAAAACATAATTGCATAAGGCGCATAGGCCCACTCCCGAATTGTCGCGCCGACGAAGTTGACGTAAGCTTAATCGTTGCGTCTTCCGCCATCCCAGAGTCCGCGTAGCGTTCATGTCTTTCCAAGGTGAACCGTGCCAAGCGCGAGCCGGCGGCGTGAGTGTAGCGCGCCCTGATCTCGGTGCGAACAGCGAGCTTCCGCGCGCGCCACATCGGAAGCCGGCCGATGCCCCGCGCGGGGCGCGGAGCCATCTCCGAGCCGATGCGGCCGCAAAGCTCCACCACCCAGCATCCACCGCATCGACCATCCCAGGCACCGGCTCTCATCGCCCATCGCATGCGTGGCCGATGGAAATCGCCTTTCTTACGCATTACGGCGTGCCGCCCAGCACACTCAGCGCCGCGACCGGAATGGCGCGACGGCAGGGCGTCTATGCCGACGAAGCTCTTCTAGCGGCCGGCGGCATTTCAGAGTCGCATTTCTACCACGCGCTGGCCCGCCATCTGCGCCTGCCCTTCGTGGACGGCGATGTCCAGATCGCAGCAACAATATGCTACCCGGAAGCGATCCATGCCGGGCTGGTGCCGCTCGCGGATCGCAAAGAGGCGGATCTTCTCGCCGCGCCACGAGGCGACGCCATCGCGCATCTGATTCTTTCCTCTTATCGCGGCGAACTCCAAAGCCGCCTGGCCATCACCTGCCCGACACATCTGTCGCGCCTTGTACGCGCCGCATCGCGTGAGCGCATCTTGCACGAGTCGAGCTTCGGTCTTGCCTCTTGGGACCCGGCGCTGTGCACCAAGGACATGACATCGCCGCGACGATCTCGCGCCATCTCCGGTCTCGCCGTGCTCCTGCTCGTCGCGATGTTGACTATAAAGAGCGCGTCGTTTTTTTGCGCCATGCTCGTGAGCGCCGCATTCTTTGCCCTGGTA
>DAIESR010000504.1 GCA_027346205.1 Beijerinckiaceae bacterium | reverse complement strand
GGAACGTGCCGGAACCGCAGCGCCATTTGGCGATGCGCTCTTTGAAGCTTGCCGGCAAGGCCGCCTGATCGATGAGCTGCTGATAGAGCAGCTTCGGATTCACATTGGCGACGATGATTTTGCCGCGGAATATCTCGCCCTGCTCCGTCACCGCGCCGACCGCATGGCCGTTTTCGACGATCACTTCTTTGACGGCGCTCGAAACTTTGATCTCGGCACCTTTCTCTCGCGCCGCCTTCGCCATGGCTTCGCTGATTGCGCCCATGCCGCCGAGCGCATGACCCCAACGGCCCTTCTGCCCATTGATCTCGCCGAAGCAATGATGCAGCAGCACATAGGCCGAGCCCGGCGCATAGGGACTCGCATAATGGCCGACGATCCCATCAAAGCCGAATGCCGCCTTGATCGGCGCGCTTTCGAACCAATGATCGAGAACATCCCCGGCCGAAGCCGTGAAGATCTCGATCAGGTCGCGTTCTCTTTCGATGCCGAGACGGCGCAGCCGATCAGCGAGACGCCCGGCCTTGGCGAGTTCTCGGATGGCGCGAAAAATATCGCCTTCGACGCGATTGGGCGGCGTCTCCAGCACCAGAGCACGCAGAAGATCGGCCAATGCTTCGAGCCGTGCGGCATAGGCGTCGAGGCGCGCGGCATCGCGGGTCGAGAATTTCGCCACTTGCTCCTGCGTGCGGCCGGGGCCGATCTTGAGATAGCGGCCATCATCGAGCGGCAAAAAATTGTCGATCCGTCGCGGCACGATCGTGAGCCCGTGGCGCGCGAGTTCGAGGTCTCCGATGATTTTCGGATTGAGCAAAGAGACCGTATAGGCGGCGACCGAATTGCGGAAGCCCGGATGAAATTCCTCCGTCACTGCCGCGCCGCCCACCTTGTCACGGCGCTCCAGCACCAGAGTCTTCAAGCCGGCGGCGGCGAGATAAAAGGCGCAGACGAGGCCATTATGGCCGGCGCCGATGATCAACGCGTCATAATTCGCCGCATCAGCCATTACGCATCAGTCTGTCTTTATCTCGGCGCCGTGGACGGCAAGGCTAGTCTGCGCGGAATACGTCTTTCCATGCACGCGCAACGACTTGACAATGAGATCGCCCTTGGGCGCGAAAATATCGTCCGACACCAATATCTCGCCCGCCTCCATGCGCAAGCCGAGAATGGCATAGGCGGCGGAGAGCATGCGCGCCGCGGCACCCGTGTACCAGCTCCAACCGCCTCGGCCGTCATGGCCGAGGCCGTCGCTGATATCGGCAGCCTGCTGATGCGGCGCGAGGCCATAAATGGCGAGTTTTTCCGGATCGATCTTGTCGAGCGGCGAGATTTTTTTCCAGAGCTCGAAGGCACGCGCCATATGCTCGGCGGCATGCTGGTCATGACCCTTTTCCCGGGCCAATTCGGCGAGCCGAACATAGGCGTCGACGGTCCAGGAAGCGCCATGTGAATATTGCCCGCCGTTCTCGCGCAGACCTGGCGGATAATCGGCAATGCGCCCGGGGAAGGGCGATGACAATTCATCGAAGGGCCGGTCGAAGAGTAGGATTCGGTCGGCTTTCTCGATATGCGCAAGGCTGCCTTCGAGCGCCGCGCGGCCGCGCGCCGCACCGACGGCGCCGGTGAGGATCGGCCAGGCTGCCGTCATAGTTCCATAGCGATCGAGGATGGCGCCGGAATCGGCGTAGCCGATGATGTAATGGTCACCGACCCAGGCTTTTTCGAGCACAGCCCTCAGCCTTTCGGCTCTGTCGAGATAGCGTCCTGCTGTCGTGTGACTTTCGCGAGCGGCGATGATCGGCGCGAAGTCACGCAGAATGCCATGAAGAAAGAAGCCCATCCAGACGCTCTCGCCCTGGCCCGCGAAGCCCGCGAGATCGATGCCGTCATTCCAATCGCCGGTGCCAAACAGCGGCAGGCCATGGGCGCCGAAACGGTCGAGCGCATAATCCAAGGCGAGCCGGCAATGTTCGTAGAGATCGCCGTCCTCGCGCGAGACGCGCGGCACGAAAGTCAGGGAATCCGTGTCATCCGGCACGCGCGGGCCGACGAGATAACGTGTCCTCTCGGTCAATATGGATTGATCGCCCGTGGCGGCAATATAGCGGGTGGTGACATAGGGCAGCCAGAGATGCGGATCGGAGGCGCGGCTGCGTTGGCCGAGCCCAGTGCGGCCGTCGCGCGTCTGATGCCACCATTTGAGCACATCGCCTTCGAGAAACTGTTGGCTCGCATGAAGAAGGATCTGCTTGCGCGCAAAACCCGGGTCGCTGAAGAAGAGCGGCAGCACATCCTGGAGCTGATCGCGGAAACCATAGGCGCCGCTGCGCTGGTTCGGACCGCCGCGCGCATAGAGGCGGCAGGTGACAGCCTGATAATGCAGCCAATGATTGACGAGCCGATCGAAATGCGGATCGTTGCTTTCGATCTCGATCGCTGGGCCATGCTTTGCCCAGTAATCGCGGGTCTCTGCGAGTGCAGCGCGCGCTTGCGTCGGCTCGCGCAGAATTCGCGCCGTGGTCTCCGCCTGCGCGCGGCTCCGCGCCTGGCCGAAGACGATCGAGATCTCGGCTTCGTCGCCTGCCTCTATGTCGATCGAACCGGAACAAGCCGCGACGCGACGGCCGTCGTCGCCGACATGCGGATCGGACGCGCCGGTGACAACCATCACCGGGCGTGTCAAATCGCGCCCCGAAGCACCGATGAAACGCGCCCGAATCGTTTCCATATGCGTAACGTCGAGGCACGTGGCCGCGAAGCCCCAGCCCTTATAGAAATTATTCGCCGGATTATTGAAGAAGAGCGTATTGCCCTTGACCTCTTTCGCTGTCTCGATGCGGCCTTCACTTTCGAATGTCGTTTCGGCGAGCGCGAGATCGAAATAGGGCACGATGCGGAAGCGGCGTTTTTCCGCTGCCTTGTTGCGAAGGGTAAGGAGGCGCACATCAGCCGGGCGGTCCGGCGGCACGAAAAGAGTGAGTTCGAGTTCCGTGTCCGGCCCGGAACTGCGGAATGTCGCAACGCCTTTCTCATAGACCACTTCATAGCGCATATCATTGCGGTGCAACGGCATGAAACCCGCGCAGAAAATGTCACCTCGGTCAATATCGACCACATAGATGATCTGGCCTGAAAGAGCGCTCGGCACCGCTTCGAAAGTGTGGGGCGTCAAAGCGTTTTGACGCTCATTGCCGGCGAAGGAATGGATTTCGCCGTCATTGGCGACGATCGCGCCATAGCCCAATGGATTGGCGAGCACATGCGCCCAGGGCCGCGGCGTCGCCGGCGTCAGGGTCAGCGCGTCGCCATTCGGCGAAAACGCAAAAGGCCAGCCCGCAGCGGGCGGTGGTTCCATCTCTAGGCTGCGGATCTTGCGTAAGATCGCGCCGAGCACGGGCTCCTCAGGCACGGGACGGTCGATATATTCGGCGGCGAGCTTGGCTGCCTGACGCTCGTCTCCCGCATGGCCATTGACGAAGAGCAGCGCGCATTCCCCGCGCGCCGGCAAATCAATGCCGATGGTAAGACTCGCGGCGGGGTCCAAACTGTAGAGAAGGCCCTGATCGTCGGGATCGCGGGTCCGGCCGGCCTCGACGCCTTGCGGACGGCGGATGTCGCCCGTGCCGAGAAAACGGATGCGCGAATCCTCATAACCCGCAAGACTCGCGCCCTTCTCGGG
>DAIESR010000484.1 GCA_027346205.1 Beijerinckiaceae bacterium | reverse complement strand
GCAGGAGATCGATGGCGAAGACCTTGCCCTTGGCCTCTTCTCCGCCTTTGGCAGCTCCAATTCTGGCCGCCGCCACTTGCGACCAGCCGCCCGGTGCGGCACCGAGATCGACGATCTTCTGCCCCGGCTTCAAAACATGATGGCGGGCATCGATCTCGAGAAGCTTATAGGCGGCGCGCGAGCGATAGCCCTCGCGCTTGGCCTGTGCGACGTAAGGATCATTGAGCTGGCGCTCGAGCCAAAGGGTCGAGGCGAGTGGGCGCCCGCGTGCGGTCTTCACCCGCGCCTTCAACGACCGGCCACCGTCGCGCCCGGAGATGCCTTGCGCCATCAGAGACCGCTCTCGCCAAGCCCGCGATCGGCCTGCATCAATTGCAGGAGGATACCCTCTCGCAAGCCGCGATCGGCGATGCGGACACGCTCGGCGGGAAAGGCCCGCCGGATCGCCTCGAGAATGGCGCAGCCGGCCAGCACGAGATCGGCGCGCTCCGGCCCGATGCAGCCATTGGCCGCGCGCTCGCGATAATTCATCCGACGCAGCTTTTCGATCGTCTGATTCACCTCTTCATTCGACATCCAGAGGCCGTCGACACGACGACGGTCATAACGCACAAGATTGAGGAAAATGCCCGCGATGGTCGTCACTGTTCCGGACGTGCCGAGCAGATGGAAGCGATCGCAGCGGCCACGCTCCGCCACACGTGCGATGAAGCCATCGAGTTCGCGCGTGACATAATGGACCATGGTTTCGAAAACATCGTCGGAAACTTCGAAGCCGCCGAATTTTTCTGCAAGGGTTACGACGCCCAGCTTGAGCGAGACCCAGAAGCGAATGCGGTCGCGCAAGCCCGTCCTGTCTGCGCGCTCTGCCCGTTCCAGCCAGATCACTTCCGAGGAGCCGCCGCCAATATCGAAGAGAAGGACACTTTCAGCCGCTTCATCCGCCAGGGACGCACAGCCGGCGGCAGCAAGATGAGCCTCCGTCTCCCGATCGACAATCTCAAGTTCGAGGCCGAGCGTATTACGGACCTTCGCGATGAATTGGGCGCCGTTTTGTGCCGCGCGGCAGGCTTCCGTCGCGATCAGCCGTGCCCGCGTGACATTGCGCGCCTGCATCTTGTCGCGGCAGACCGCCAAGGCATCTAATGTGCGTTCGATCGCAGCCTCTCCCAGCCGACCGGATTGGCTGAGACCTTCCCCAAGGCGCACGATGCGCGAAAAGGAATCGATGATCTTGAAGCCGCCGGGCACAGCCTCGCGGGCCGCTGGACGAGCGATCAGGAGCCGGCAATTATTGGTTCCGAGATCCAGGGCGGCATAAGTGAAACCTGGAAGAGGCCGTTCCCATCGCGGCGCACCACATCCCGGATGCTGCTGCGCGAGAGCAGGAGCGAGCAATGCCGCTGGCGTGTCGGACGCAGCGCTGCGTGCGGCGTCATTTTCAACCTTTACGATCTCCAAAGCGGGGCCCAGCCGTGTCATTCCTTTCCCGTTACCAGCGTCGGCGCGCCGCATTGCTTTGCTCCCTAGAGCATGTCCCGGAAAAGTTGATAGACTTTTCCGGCAAAGGCCATGCTATAAGTATTTGAGATAGAGCCAATTTTT
>DAIESR010000466.1 GCA_027346205.1 Beijerinckiaceae bacterium | reverse complement strand
GATGCCGAAATGTGCATGATGGCGGCCGATACGCTGGAAGCGCTCGGCGTCAAGCGCGGCGATTATGTCGTGAAGGTCAATAATCGCAAGGTGCTCGACGGCTTGATGGAAGCGATCGGTCTCGGCGGCGAGGCGAATGCTGCGCGACGGCTTACCGTGCTGCGCGCGATCGACAAGCTTGATCGCCTCGGACCTGAGGGTGTGCACCTGTTGCTCGGCGAAGGCCGCAAGGATGAGAGCGGTGATTTCACCAAAGGTGCTGGCCTCGATGGAGCGCAAGCCGACAACGTCATGCGGTTCTTGGGATTTGCATCGCATGCGGCCAAAGGGCTCGTGCCTGAATGGCATGTCTTCGCGGGTTCACCCAGTGACATAAATGAAGAACGTCTGAATTGGTTCGAAGCCAATGTCGAACTTGGGCCGACTGGCAAGGAGGGTGTCGCGGAACTGCGCGAAATTGCGCGCCTGGCACGCGCCGGCGGCTATGATGAAACGCAAATCTTGATCGATCGCTCCGTTGTTCGCGGCCTTGAATATTACACTGGTCCCGTCTTCGAGGCGGAGCTGACATTCGGTGTCGAAGACGAGGACGGCAAGCCCGTCCGCTTCGGTTCGGTCGGCGGTGGCGGCCGCTATGATGGACTCGTCGCGCGCTTTCGCGGCGAGCCGGTCCCCGCAACGGGATTTTCGATCGGTGTGTCGCGCCTTTATGCCGCTTTGAAAATGATTGGCTCGCCGATCGTCACCGGTGCGCCGCAACGCGGCCCTGTCGTCGTGCTCGTCCTCGACAAAGGCGCCGATGACATGGCGCGCTATCAGACATTCGTGTCTTCGCTGCGCAAGGAAGGCATTGCCGCCGAACTCTATCTCGGCTTATCCGGCATGAATGCTCAGCTCAAATATGCCGATAAGCGCGGTTCCATCTGCGCTGTCATCCAAGGCTCGAACGAGCGCGAGAAGGGCGAGATCGCGATCCGCGATCTCGTGCTTGGCGCCGAACTCGCCGCCTCGACCAAGGATCGCGCTGATTATCTCGAGCTGCGCGCCAAGGCGCAATTCAGCGTGCCGGAGAGTGATCTCGTCAAAGCTGTGCAAGAGGTTTTGGCACGGCATAGATGAGCCATTGTGCTGGCCCGAAATCGACCTCCGAGTGGGAATGACATCTGCCATGGGCGGATTAGGATCGCACCAAAGACCGATAAGCGCTGCGGCGCTCGCGATTTTCATCCTCGCCAGCGCGACGATCGCGGGCGCCTGGATCTTTCAGGCCATGGGCTACGCGCCCTGCGAACTCTGCCTGAAGGAACGCTTTCCCTATTATGCCGGCATCGTGCTGTCGGCGCTCACGATTGCCCTTGTGTCGCGCGGCGCGCGCGGTCTGGCGTCCGCCGCCTTTGTCGGGCTCTTCTTCATCTTTGCCGCGAGCGCTGTGCTCGGCGCCTATCATGCCGGCGTCGAATGGCGCTTCTGGCCTGGCCCCGAGGATTGCACCGGGTCGTTTCAAAAGGCAGGCAGCATGCAGGATTTTTTGAAGCAGCTTCACAGCGTGAAGGTCGTGCGCTGCGATGCCGTCGCGATCCGCATATTGGGCTTGTCGCTCGCGGGATGGAACGCGGTGATTTCTTTGGCGCTCGCGGGGCTGGCAATTGTTGGGCTGAGGGCGAGGTGAGATTCGAAAGAGCGTGAGACCTGCAAGCCCATCCGTGTCGCCGTGCCACTGCTCGTCAAAAGTAGAACAGTTGATTCTTATCAGGGCTTCGGGTTGCTCTCGGACTGCGCTGGGGCAAGCAATTTGGCGATATGGGCGACGAACTGATTTCCTGCTTCTATGGCGTCGGCGGCGCGTTCAGCTGAGACCTCGGCGCTGGGGCCGGTTTCGTAATCTGCTATCGTCTTGAGATTGTATGTTTGAGAAAGAAAGATCCTCTGATCGGACGTGAAGCGCGGGTCAGCTTTGGTCAGCCGTAAAAATTCCGTCTGAACACCATTGTGGGATTTGAAGATTTTGCCGATGCTCTCGAAAATAAACGCTTGCGCCGCATGGAATCCAGCAAGATATGCAGTGCGGCCCGCTGCTTCCATAAGGCCAACGCCGAGCATTGTGGCCGCATCTTCGAGATGCTTATGCGCCTTGGTGAGAAATCGGCCGGCCTCCGGGGTCACAGGTCGAGGCCTTCTCGCCGGATGTCATGCATGACAGGCGATCGATCCTCATAAGCTGCGGACGAATAAGGTTTTGCGTCAAAAAAGGCACCTGTTTCGTCGAGAAAATCGACGCGAAGCTTTGCCAGCCTGTCCAGCTCGGACCATCGTTCAGAATCGGGAAGCGATTTCAGAAAAATAGCAATGTCATAATCGGAGTCCGTCCGGGCATTGCCGCGTGCGCGCGAACCGAAGAGCACGACACGTTCGAGCCGGCTGCCGTAGATGTCATCCAGCGCCGTGCGGAACCGTTTGAGCACCGGGTCATTGAGTGTGTCTGTCGCCATGAGCCATATATAACACGGTGCTGGCGCTTCGGCATCTCATCCACGGACGAGGATTAACTCTACCCCTCCACCACCAGCTGCGCTCTTGCTCTGAGCTTTTCGGTCTCGCTTTTCAATTGTCCGCAGGCGGCGAGAATATCTCTGCCGCGCGGCGTGCGCACGGGGCTCGCGTAGCCGGCCGAAAAGACGATATCAGAAAAGGCCTCGATCCGCTCCCATTCCGAACATTCATAAGGCGCGCCGGGCCAGGGATTGAAGGGGATGAGATTGATCTTGGCCGGAATGCCCTTCAAGAGCCGCACCAGCTCGCGCGCTTCGGCCGGCGAATCATTGATGCCCTTCAGCATCACATATTCGAAGGTGATGCGGCGCGCGTTGGAGAGGCCGGGATAGGTCCGGCAGGCCTCGAGCAATTCCTTCAGCGGATATTTTTTATTGAGCGGCACGAGTCTGTCGCGCAGGTCGTCGCGCACTGCATGCAGCGAGATGGCGAGCATCGGCGAAGCTTCGGCACCGAGCCTTTCGATCTGCGGCACGACGCCTGCCGTCGAGACGGTGATCCGCCGCTTCGACAGAGCGAGCCCGTCGCCATCGGAGAGCACGCCGACGGCATCGCGCACATTGTCGAAATTATAGAGCGGCTCGCCCATGCCCATGAAGACGATGTTCGAGACGGCGCGGTTTTCCGCGCTCGGCAGCAGCCCGCCGGTTGGCGGTGTGAGGCCGGGAAAGTCGCCCAGCCTTTCGCGCGCAACGATGAGCTGCGCGACGATCTCGCGCGTCGAGAGATTGCGCACGAGCTTTTGCGTGCCGGTGTGGCAGAAGCTGCAAGTCAAAGTGCAGCCGACCTGGCTCGAAACGCAGAGCGTGCCGCGATCGCTCTCCGGAATATAGACGCATTCGACTTCGGCGCCGCGATCATCGGCGCTCACGGGCGCGAGCCGCAGCAGCCATTTGCGGGTGCCGTCCTGCGAGACCTGCTCGGCGACGACCATTGGCCGTGTCAGGCTGAAACTTTCCGCGAAACGTGCGCGCAGCGCTTTGCCGATATTGAGCATGACATCGAAAGAGGTCGCGCCTTGAAAATAGATCCAATGCCAGAGCTGGGCGGTGCGCATTTTGACTTCGCGCTCCGGGATGCCGAGACTGCGGCAGGCGTCGGCAAGCTCCGCCCGGGTCGCGCCGACGAGCGAAGGCTTTTCCGGCACAGCCGCGCAGGCGGAAGATGGGCTCTCTTGCCCAGATGGAAGCGCGGCCGATTGCGATGGATCAAGGAAATTCATGTTGGTCTTCTAACATCATCAAAGGTCTATCTCCAGCAGCAGAGCCTTCAAGACCGTTTCCGCGTTCAGCGCGCCGCTGGTCCGTTTCGGAAACAGGAGGGGAATTGCCATGTTCCGCCTATCGCGTCGCTGCCGGTTGTTGGACTTGCTCGTCTTCGCCTCTCTCTGCGTGGCACCGGCAGTGGGGCATGCCGAGACCGCCTTGAAGGACAGCGTGCCGCATATCACCGTGACCGGCCGAGCGGAGATCGAGGTGGTGCCCGACCTTGCGATTCTCTCCCTCGCCGTCGTCACCGAACGCCCGAAGGCGGAGGATGCGGCGACCGCGAATGCACATGCTGCTCAGGCGCTGATCGATTTGGTCAAAGCGCAAGGCATTGCCGCGCGGGACATCAAGACCGTCTCGGTTTCGCTCGCGCCTGTCTATGACGAGCAGCGCGACGCTGGAGGGCGCGTGCTGAAAAGGACGCTGCGCGGCTATCGGGCGCGCAATGGCGTCACGATCCGTGTCCATGCCATCGACAAGGCCGGCGCGCTCGCGCAGAAATTGATCGACAGGGGCGCCAATGAATTCCAGGGCATCAGGTTCGACTATGACCATAAGGACGAGGCCTATGATAAGTTGCGCGGTGAAGCCATGCAGGACGCGCTGCGCCGGGCCAAAGCCTATCTGCCGGCCGTCGGGCTGCGTCTCGGGCGCATCCTCGAAATTGCGCCGCCCAGTGACATCGTCGAGCCGAAGCGCTTCCGTTATGCCGCCGCCCCTGCCTATGGGCGGCCTGCCGAGCCGGCGAGCATTCCGATCGAGCCCGGCACCCTGACCTTGGATACGGAGGTGCAGGTCATCTGGGAGTTGGCCCCATGAAACGAAAGGGGCCTCTCATTCCGGCTCTATGTTCATGGTCTTGAGCGCATCGGCGAGCCGCATTTGCGCCGAGCCTGGGGTGAGCGGCTTCTGCTGGCTGTCATGCGGCGCCCAGCTGGAGAGAAAGATCACCTCGAATGTTGCTCTGATGCGGCCATCGGGATCGCCATGACGCTCGGCATAGATTTCCGCGGCGCGCAGGAAGAGGCGCCGCGGCGTCGGCCTGCGCAAGCGCTCGGCGAGCGCGTTCGTCGCGCCCATGGCGCGAAGATCGGCCGCGAGCCCGAAGAGATTGGCGTAGCGCACTGTCAGGGGCTCGATATCCGTCACGGGCAAGGCGAACCCTGCACGCTGCAAGAGACTGCCCATGTCGCGCACATCGGCAAAGGGCGCGACCCGGGGCGAGATTCCACCCGTGATCTCCGCTTCCGCGATGGCGAGCGCGCTGCGCAATTCATCTAGGCTGCGGCCGCCTAGAATTGCACCGAGAAAGAGCCCGTCCGGACGTAAGCTGCGGCGGATCTGAATGAGCGTGCCGGGCAGATCATTCACATTTTGCAGCGCCAGCGCCGAGACGATGAGATCGAAGCTCTCCGGTTTGAAAGGCAGTGTCTCTTCATCGCCGATGAGGCCGAGTACCGGCCTGTCGCCGAGCGTCGCGGTGATCGGCGCAAGTCGGACGACGAAAGCTTCCTTGTCGCCTGCGCTGAGAGTTTGCGCGAGCTGGGGCAAAGGCGTGCCGACATCGGCGATCGTCAAGAAACGCCGCTTGACCGTCGTCAGCCGTTCGCGAAATTCCTCAACCGTCCAGGCGAGCAGGAAATCCGTGTCGCCGGCTTTGACGGCGCGCGCGAGCCTGCGGCGTTGCAAGGATCGCTCGAAGATGGGTGGCGGTGATGGAGCCATCAAGCGCCGATCCGGACTCTGGGTTTGATCTGCATCGTCATCTTATGATGAGCATTGCCCCGATCTGCGCATTTTGGTGGGGCCATCTGCTTCGGTCGAGTTCGATTTCAAATTTCAATTTTAGACCACAGAAAGGCAGCAGTGGCGAGCTTTGCGTCCTTATATAGGATTTGGCCGGGCCAATGGCTCGCGCATGGCGCGCTGGAGTCTTCAACTTGTTCTCGATGAAGCGGTCGAGTTCCAAGCGCGATAATTTTGGACAGCGCGCCCGGACCTGCGGTGCCAGAATTTCATAAATGGCCGTCTGGTCGTAATCCGCCTGCGTTTTCGCGAGCAGAATGCTGTTCATGACATCGCCGACACTGATTTCGGTGATCTTGTTCGCATTGGAGAGATGCAGAAACAAGGGATGCTGCTCTTGCAGATAGGGGATCTGCTGTGCTGGGCCTTGCGGCTCACCTGTTGCGCCGGGTCGAAAGGCATAAATCTCGACCAGTTTCGGAAAGATAGGCTTGCCGTTGACATCCGTCTCTGGCGTGTCGAGAAGGTGGGAATTCATATAGTCGTCGGCGATCGCCAGATCCTGCGTCAATGTTACGATGCAATCCTCGACCGAACGGCCGATGCAGCCAGGCACTTGGCCGCGGGCCCTCGCCGCTTCGATCCTTGCGCGCAGCGCCAATATGGCTGGCTTTCGTGCCTGCGCCCACTGCTGCCATTGCGTCCGCTGAGAGGCGGGCACGCCATTGGCGAGGCCGGCATAATAATCCGCCGGCGCGCCGTCCGGTGTCATGATGGCTTGGCTGTGGCCGGTGTTTGCTTCCAAAAATAGTGCAATGCCCAGGATCATGGCTTTGATCTTGGCTTTTGCCGAAATCCGCATGAGTTTCCCCCCTCAACCGGCGCAGATTTGGCAAGCTCCGGCGAGCTGTCTTAACCTCTGCGCATGGAAGTGGATGAGAATTTTTTCTCGAGCGTCGACGAAGATGGCGCGATGCTGGGTGGGCCGGCTGGCCGTGAGCGTCGGCGCATGGCCGCCGCCGCATGGCTCGCGCCGGCGGCCGCTGCTGGCCTTCGTGTCGCGCGTAATTTTGCCAATCTCGTGCTGGACGTCATTTACCCCCCGAGCTGTCTCTGCTGTGGCGCGGCCACGGCGAGCCATGGCGCGCTCTGCTCCGCCTGCTGGGGCCGCATCAATTTCATCGAGCGGCCTTTTTGCGACCGGCTCGGCACTCCTTTTGCCTATGATCTCGGCATTTCGGGGTTGCTGTCGCCCGAGGCCATGGCCCATCCGCCCGCCTATGCGCGTGCGCGGGCCGTCGCGCGCTTCGAGGACGGGCCGGTGCGGGAGCTGGTGCATCGACTGAAATATCATGACCGGATGGAGCTTGCCGAACCTCTCGGAGCCTGGATGGCAAGGGCTGGTGGCGAGCTTCTCGCCGAGGCGGATCTCCTCGTGCCCATTCCTCTGCATCGGCGCCGGCTGATGTGGCGGCAGTTTAATCAGGCGCAGGCGCTCGCCGTCGCAGTCGGACGCGCCAGCGGCAGAAAGGTCGATCCCTTTCTGCTCCGGAGGGTCAAGCGGACGCCGCCGCAGATCGGCCTTTCGCGGACCCAGCGGGCTGAGAATGTCCAAGGTGCTTTCGCCGTTCCGAACGAGGCGAAGCCCTTCGTCGAGGGGCGCGCGATCGTCCTGATCGACGATGTGCTGACTTCCGGCGCAACGATCAATGCCGCGGCGCGCACGCTTTTGCGCGCCGGCGCGGCGCGTGTCGATGTGCTCGTCTTCGCTCGGGTTGTGACGGGCGCGTGAATGCCCATATTGGCGGCAAAGCCTAGTGGGCAATGTTAAGTGAAATCGAAAGGAAAATTGGATGTCGGCGCCGGTTGAGATCACCATCTATACGACACAGACGTGCCCCTATTGCCGGAGCGCGAAGGATCTTTTGAAGAAGAAAAATCTTGCCTATGAAGAGATCAGCGTCGACGGCGATTTCGAAGCGCGGGCGAGGATGACGGAGCGGGCGAACGGGAGCAGCACCGTGCCGCAAATCTTCTTCGGCGACACCCATATCGGCGGCTGCGACGATCTCTATGAGCTTCACTACGGCGGCAAGCTCGACCTGCTGCTCGCCGATCTCGCGCGCTGACGCAAACGAATGATCAAATATGCCCTCAATTGCCGCAATGGCCATCGATTCGAGAGCTGGTTCGCGAGCGCGGCGGGCTTCGACGATCAAGCGGCGCAGGAATTCATCGTCTGCCCCACCTGCCAGTCGCATGACGTGAGCAAAGCGATCATGGCGCCGGCTCTGCTGACAGGCGTGGAGAAGAGGCCCGCAGAGCCCGTCGCCGTTGATCGTGTGGCTGATGCCAGCCGGGATGAAGCAACTTATGGTGACGCGGGCCAAGACGACAGGGGCCAAGACGACAGGGGCCAGGGTGAACCCGTGCGTGACGAGGCGGCTCAGGCGCGTGCGATGATTCGGACGCTGCATCGCTATGTTCGCGAGACCTCGGAAAATGTCGGCGACCATTTTGCCGAAGAGGCGCGGAAGATCGCCGAGGGCGACGCGCCGCAGCGGCCGATCCATGGCGCGGCGAGCCTCGAAGAGGCCAGCGCCCTGCTGCGCGAGGGGATTCGCGTCCTGCCCTTGCCGCCGCTGCCGGATGAGCTGAATTAGGCGATTGGATCTGCTGCTATGTGACGCCGTCGCGTCAGCCCGAGGCAAGCATCCCTGCGGCATGATGCTCGCTGCGGCGGCAATGATGCGGCTGCTTCGTCTTCGCACGCAATCCAGGATCGGTTCTCATGGCTTGGTCGTCGTCTCCCCCCGCATCGGCACCAGCCTGGTCAATGCCGGTTGTTTCGGATGCGGCCATTGATGCCGTGCTGAACGAGGCTGCGAGCGAACTACGAAATGGCAAGGGCGACGAGGCGGTTGCGCGGCTGCGTGATCTCATCCCAGATCTCGTGGCAAGTGCCGAGCGCTGCGATCTCGCCGGTCTGATCCTTCTCGGCGCGAATGTCGCGGCGGACGCGCTCGTCTGGTTCGATCGCGCGCGCCGGCTGCAGCCGAATTACTGGCAGGCTTCGGCCCATGCCGGCGCTGTGCTGCTGACTCTTGGCCGTTTGGAGGAGTCGCTCGAAGCATTTGACGCAGCGGTCGGCCAAGGTTTCGTCGATGCGGCGACCTATTATAATCGCGGCGTTGTGCTGCGCATGCTCGGCCAGCGCGACGAGGCGATCGCCTCGCTCGACCAAGCTTTGCGAATCCAGCCCGATTATCCCGAAGCACTGCGGGTCGGTGGCCTGATCTTGAGCGAGGCCGGCCGCTTCGAGCAGGCGCTCGCATTTTTCGAGGCCGCCCTGAAGTCGAAGCCGGATTTTTACCAGGCTGTGCTCGACCGCGCCAATCTGCTGCGCCAGCTTGAACAATTTGAGGCTGCAATCGCCGCTTTCTCGCGGG
>DAIESR010000454.1 GCA_027346205.1 Beijerinckiaceae bacterium | reverse complement strand
CGATTTGGCTCCACCGCTACAACTGGCATCGCCCCCATACTGGCCTCAAAGCCAAACCACCCATCAGTCGTCTCGGTCTCCCGCTGGACAACCTGTTGAGGTTCCACAGCTAGAGCATGTCCCGGAAAAATTGATCGACTTTTCCATCATTTTAGACATCGGATATGTCCAATGGCGTAGGCTTAAGCGTGGACGGGAGCGATCGCACCAGCATAAATGATTGGAAAGGTTCCGTCGCGCTATAGTCGGATGATTTGGGCAACTTGGCGGGCATGTCGCCATCCGCTCGGCAATGAAGGACAGATTCATTCATGGCAGGAAAGCATTTCGGCACGGATGGCATTCGCGGTCTCGCCAATAAGGTGATCACGCCCGAACTCGCGATGAAAGTCGCCCAGGCGACCGGCGTGTTGTTTCAGCGCGGTGACCATAGGCACAGGGCGGTCATCGGCAAAGATACACGGCTCTCCGGCTATATGATCGAAACCGCCATGGTCGCAGGCTTCACCTCGGTCGGCGTCGATGTGCTTCTGCTCGGCCCGCTGCCGACGCCCGCCGTCGCCATGCTCACCCATTCGATGCGCGCGGATGTCGGCGTGATGATCTCCGCGTCGCATAATCTCTACCAGGACAATGGGATCAAATTGTTCGGACCGGATGGCTACAAGCTATCAGACGAAGTCGAAGCCAAGATCGACGCCATGCTCGACAAAGATGTCGCGCTCAAATTGTCGAAGTCGGCCGATCTCGGCCGCGCCATGCGGGTCGAGGGCGACCGTGCCCGCTATATCGAATTCGCCAAACGGACCCTCATACGCAGTCTTTCGCTCGAAGGATTGCGCATCGTCGTCGATTGCGCCAATGGCGCCGCTTACAAGGTCGCACCCGAAGCGCTGTGGGAACTCGGCGCCGAAGTCATCAAGATCGGCGGCGAGCCAGATGGCGTCAACATCAATCGCGAGGTCGGCTCGACGGAGCCCGCAGCACTCATGAGCAAGGTGCGCGAAATGCGCGCCGATATCGGGATCGCTCTCGACGGCGATGCCGACCGCGTGCTCATCGTCGACGAACGCGGCAAGGCCGTCGACGGGGATCAGCTCATGGCCGTGATCGCGGAAGAGTGGAAGGCGGAGGGCCGGCTGTCGCAGCCTGGCATTGTCGCCACGCTCATGTCCAATCTCGGGCTCGAACGCTATCTCTCTGGCATCGGTCTATCGCTTGCGCGCACGCAGGTCGGGGACCGCTATGTGCTCGAACACATGCGCCAGCATGGCTATAATGTCGGCGGCGAGCAATCCGGTCATATCATCCTGACGGATTATTGCACGACCGGCGATGGTCTCGTCGCGGCGTTGCAATTGCTCGCCGTCGTCAAGCGCAAGATGCGGCCGGTGAGCGAAGTGTGTCACCGCTTCGAGCCTTTGCCGCAAATACTCAAGAACGTCCGCTTCAAAGCTCGCGTGCCGCTCGACGAAGAGCAAGTCTCGAAAGTCATCGAAGACAGCCGGCGCAGGCTCGGCAATGCCGGCCGGCTCGTCATCCGCTTGTCCGGCACCGAGCCCGTGGTGCGCGTCATGGGCGAAGGCGATAATCCCGATCTCGTCGAGCAGGTGGTCGATGACATCTGCCAGGCATTGACCGCCGCGGCGGCCTAACTTTTGGCGACAGCCACCATGCCATCCACCCTTAAAAATTAGGGTTAAGAGAGCGTTAAGCTCTTTCGCCGATGTTCGCGTCGTCGAAACCGGCGCTTCCCTTCTTCGCAACGTGCGCGGGTCTGCCGAATAATATGATCGGCAGACCCGCGCGATCCAGCGGAGTGATGATCGGTCCCGGATGGAGACTTGGAGTAGAAATCCCCGGACGAATCTGCGTGCGTCCACGGGACACGCGCCGGAAGGGATCGGTCATCATGGCGAGGCTCACCGGCTGCATGGCGGCCCTGCTCGTGGCAAATGTCCTCGCCATCTCCGACGCTGGCCGCGCCGCGGCGGACGACTTCCTGGCGCCGTGTCGGCGTCGGGTTCGATCAAATGAGCGCCTATCATTCCTCCGCCGACACGGCGCCGAATTATGCCGATAATGGCCACGGGCTCGGCCGGCAGGCTGTGATCGGCGGCGGAATAGGCTATGCCCTCACCTATTGGTTCCGCGCCGATATCACCGGCGAATATCGCACACCGACGAAATATTGGGCGCTTGCCTCCTACAATCTCGGAAGCGACGCCTATGCTGCCTCGATTCCGAGCGGCGTGGTTCTCGCCAATGGATATATAGATTTCGGCACCTGGTTCAGGGTCACGCCCTTTATCGGCGCCGGCGTCGGCGCGGCTTTCCATAGTTTCGACGGCTTCACCGATACCGCACTCGGGCCGCAGAATCTCGGCGGCTATGGGTGGGGACCGAACAAGAACATAGTAGCGCCGGCCTGGGCGCTCATGGCTGGATTTGCTTATTCCTTCTCGCCCAATTGGAAGTTGGAAATCAGCTACCGCTATCTCGACATGGGCCATTTGAGCAACACGCTCATGTGGGGCACGGGCGGCATTCCCGAAACCCAGAGCTTCCACATGGCCTCGCATGATATTCGCGTCGGCCTGCGCTACGTCTTCACCGACGTGCCTGCCGTGGCGCCGCCGGTGCTGGCGCCACTCGTGCGGAAATATTGAGCGTTCACCCATGAATTTGCTCAATAAGTAGCTCATTTAACCTTAAAAACTAGGGTTAAGAGGCCTTTAAGGTCTTTGCGACATCTTCCCTTCATTGAACGCATGGTTCGGGCGCTCTGCCCGGAGCTCAGAAAGGGAATGGATTGTCATGACCAGCTTTGCGGGCAGCTTGAAAGCTCTGCTCCTGGCGAGCGCCCTCGCGATCGGCATTGCCGACACCGCCGCGGCGGCAGATCTACTACTGCCCCCACCGCCCCCGCTTGAGCCCATGGCACCACCAGTCTTCGGCGGCTGGTATCTGCGCGGTGATGTCGGTGTGGGCATTACACAGCTCGGTAAGATCAGCAGCACTTTCGACGCAGGTTTTGTGGCTCCGGATGTACGTTTCGATTCTGCAACGCTCGGCGACTCGGCCTTCGTGGGTCTCGGCGTCGGTTATCAATTCAACAATTGGCTGCGCGCAGACATCACCGGCGAATATCGCACCGGAGCCCATTTCAGCGCCATCGAGAGTTACGCGCCCCCGACC
>DAIESR010000406.1 GCA_027346205.1 Beijerinckiaceae bacterium | reverse complement strand
CTATGTCCAGCTAACACGTGGTTCAACGACAATCCGCGTGCCCTTGAATCGCGTCGCTTCCGATCCAAAAGAAAACATTTATTTGCGGGCCAACGACGTATTGACGTTGATTCGCGATCCGCAGACTTTCATTGCCTATGGCGCGACGGGTCAGAATGCCGAAATACGGTTTGATGCCGAAGGGCTCAACTTGGCGCAAGCTATGGCCAAATCCGGCGGCCTCATCGACAGCCGGTCCGATGCGGCGGGCCTGTTTGTCTTCCGTTATGAGCCTGCCTATATCGCTCGGGCCCTCCGGCCCGACAGTCCGCTCGTTCAACCCGGCCGGCTCACACCCTTTGTCTTTCGCTTGAACCTGCATGATCCGAACAGCTTGTTCCTGGCCCAGAATTTCGCCATTAAGAACAAGGACGTGCTCTATGTGTCCAACGCCCCGATCATAGAGCTCGAAAAGGCGATGCAGGTCTTCTCAACCTTGCAGCAGCCAGTCTCTACCGGCGCGTCGCTCTGTATCGCCTCAAAAACATGCTGAGCTGAAATCCGAGGAAAATGCCGCGGCTGGAAGGCGTCCAGAAAATGCCTGTTGGGCGCCGCCGCCGCGGCAGGAATCTCGTTCAATGTCTCGTCGATGACCTCATACGCTAGAATGATCTGGTGATCGACGGCGAAGGCGCTGAGGACATGCGCCACCTTGCGGTCCGGCGTTGAACGGCCGTGCCTCTTACCCCGCCGGCCTTCGCAGATCGAGTGTCATGGGGAATTCGCCTGTCGGCTCGTCACGCGGCACGGTGATCCGGCCAGGTGTGTGGCCATGATCCTCGAAGCGCGCCAGACGCCGCGCCTCCGCCTCGTAGGAATTGACCGGAAACGTCTCGTAATTGCGCCCGCCCGGGTGCGCCACATGATAGACGCAGCCGCCGAGATTGCGGCCGTTCCAGAGATCGATGATGTCGAATGTGAGCGGCGCATGCGACGAGATGACGGGATGCAGGCTTGAAGCCGGCTGCCAGGCCTTGAAGCGCACGCCGCCGACGGCTTCGCCTGAAACCCCTGTTGGCTGCACCGGCACGATGCGGCCATTGCATGCGATTCTATGCCGCTCCGGCACGAAGCCTGTCACTTTGACCTGCAGCCGTTCGAGCGAGGAATCGACATAGCGCACCGTGCCGCCGACCGCGCCTTCCTCGCCGAGCACATGCCAGGGCTCCAGCGCCTGGCGAATCTCCAGGCCGACGCCGCCATGGCTCACGCTGCCATAATGCGGGAAGCGGAATTCATATTGCGCCTTGAACCAGTCCTGATCGAAACGATAGCTCGCATCCTTGAGATCGGCGAGCACGCCAAGAAAATCCTGCCAGATGAAATGAGGCAGCATGAACCGGTCGTTGAGCGCCGTTCCCCAGCGCACGAAACCGCCCTGCTGCGGCACGCGCCAGAGCCAGGCGACGAGCGCCCGAAGCAATAGCTGCTGGGCGAGCGACATGCGCGCGTCGGGCGGCATTTCGAAGGCGCGGAATTCGACGAGGCCCAGCCGACCGGCTGGCCCATCGGGCGAAAAGAGCTTGTCGATCGAGATCTCGGTGCGATGCGTATTGCCTGTCGCGTCGACGAGAAGATGGCGGAACAGCCGGTCGACGAGCCAGAGCGGGATCGTGCCTTCGCCGGGTCCGGGCACTTGCGCCATGGCGATTTCGAGTTCGTAGAGCGCGTCATGGCGCGCCTCGTCGATGCGCGGTGACTGGCTCGTCGGCCCGATGAAGAGGCCGGAGAAGAGATAGGACAGCGACGGGTGACGCTGGACATAGAGGATGAGGCTTTTCAAGAGATCCGGCCGGCGCAGGAAGGGCGAGTCGGCCGGCGTCGCGCCGCCGAGCGCGATGTGATTGCCGCCGCCGGTGCCGGTATGGCGCCCGTCCAGCATGAATTTATCGGTGCCGAGCCGAGACAGCCTGGCTTCCTCGTAAATCGCGGTCGTCGTCGTAACCGCCTGCCGCCAGCTCGTCGAAGGATGGATATTCACTTCGATGACGCCC
>DAIESR010000397.1 GCA_027346205.1 Beijerinckiaceae bacterium | reverse complement strand
CGGCGCCGAACCGGCTCGAGGCCTTCGAGCACTTCGATCGAGGCGGCGGTATAGGCGGCTTCTCCCGGCGTGTTGGACGCCACCACCACGTGCAAGCCTTGCGCGGGACCCTTTCCCTGTGCCGCAGGCAGCACAGGCTTGCGCCCTGCATGACCGAAGAGATCTTGGGTTTTCGCCATTCCATGCCTCGCCGAAGCTGATTCTTTCTTCAAGTTTAACCTAAGATAGTCAGGAACAAACAAGGAACAATGCTTTGCTCCCGGATCATCGCCTTAATAGGTGTGTCCTTCGGTCAACCCCCGGTTAAGGGGTCGCCAGCTAAATTGGAAAGCTTTCAACCATGGCGGGAGAGTTTGGTGAGCGGCGCAAGAGAAGCCCTGACCATCGTGATCTGCTCCGATTTTGGGGCGATCACGGGAGGGCAGGCGAAGGTCGCCATCGAAAGCGCGATCGGCCTCAAAAAGCAAGGCCATTGGGTGGTCTTCTTTGCCGCGACCGGACCGGCAGACACGTCTTTGGCAGAGGCGGGCGTTGAGGTCCATTGTCTTGGGCAGCATGATCTGATTGGCAATCCGTCACGGCTCGCCGCCTCGCTCCAGGGCATATGGAATAGGCCCGCCGCAGCCGCTCTCGACAAGCTTCTCGCTGGAATGCCGCGAGAGACGACGATCGTCCATGTGCACGGCTGGGCCAAGGCGCTGTCGCCGCTGATCGCTAAGCCGATCGCCAAATCCGGCCTGCCAGCCGTGTTCACATTGCATGAGTACTTCCTGTTCTGTCCCAATGGCGGATTTTACAATTACCAGAAATCGGAAGTCTGCAAGCTCACGCCGCTGTCGCCGCAATGCTTGCTGACCCATTGCGATGCCCGCAATTATCCGCGCAAATTATGGCGCAGCGCCCGGCTGTTCTACGCGCAGAACATCGTGCATCTCGTCGATCTCTTCTCCGACTTCATTACGATTTCGGATTTCCAGCGCAAGATTGTCGAGCCCTATATTCCGGTGGGTGCGCGGCTGCACCGCCTGTCGAATCCGGTGAAGGTGGAAGATCTCGGCCCGAAGCCCGATCCCACGGCCGGTGATATTATTTTCGTCGGCCGGCTATCGCCCGAGAAGGGCGCCTTTCTCTTTGCCGAGGCGGCGCGCAAAATTGGCATCGCGCCGGTCTTTGTCGGCGACGGTCCGATCGCTGCCGAACTCGCTGCCCGCTTTCCGGAGGCGCAGATTCTCGGTTGGCAGCCGCAGGAAAAGGTACGTGCGATCATGCGCGCGGCGCGCGCGCTCGTCTTTCCCTCGCTCTGGTATGAAGGCCAGCCACTCACTGTTCTCGAAGCAAAGGCGCTCGGCCTGCCGATCGTCGTCTCCGACGCTTGTGCTGGACGCGACGAGGTCGAGAATGGCGTCACTGGTCTTTGGTTTAAAAGCGGCGATGTCGACGATCTCGCCAGAGCGCTCGCGGCACTGCGCGACGACGCGCGCGCGACCGCCATGTCGCATGCCGCCCATCGTGCCTATTGGACCGAACCGCGGACGCTCGAACGGCATGTGGACGGTCTGGTCGCGATCTATCAAGGCATGCTCGATGCGCGCCGATTAGCCTTGCCGTAGGGGGCATCCGTTCGCGCCGTGCCGGGGATAACTTCCGCCATACGGCACGATGCGCGGCGAAGCGAGCCAGCCGCCAGCCCGAGATTGCCGCCGGAATCTTGAGATCACCGGAATCTTGAGACTAGACGCAAAAATGCGGCCCGAAGGCCGCATTTTTCTTGGTGCACGTGAAAAGCCTTGGCGACGCGCCAGCCGGCTTTCTCCACATCAGTTCGAATAATACATGTCGAATTCGACCGGATGCGGGGTCATTTCGAAGCGCAGCACCTCGCCCATCTTCAGCTCGATATAGGCGTCGATGAAATCGTCGTCGAAGACGCCGCCGGCTTTCAGGAAGGCGCGGTCCTTGTCGAGATTCATGAGAGCTTCGCGCAGCGAGCCGCAGACCGTCGGGATCTGCTTCAATTCGGCCGGCGGCAGATCATAGAGATCCTTGTCCATCGGCTGGCCCGGATCGATCTTGTTCTGAATGCCGTCGAGTCCCGCCATCAAAAGCGCCGAGAAGGCAAGATAGGGGTTCGCCATTGGATCGGGAAAGCGCACCTCGACGCGCTTTGCCTTCGGGTTCGACGCATAGGGAATGCGGCAGGAGGCCGAGCGGTTGCGCGCCGAATAGGCGAGCAGGACCGGCGCCTCGAAGCCCGGCACCAGACGCTTGTAGGAGTTCGTCGATGGATTGGTGAAGGCGTTCAGCGTGCGCGCATGGCGGATGATGCCGCCGATGTAATAGAGGCATTCGTCGGAAAGGTCGGAATATTTATTGCCAGCGAAGAGCGGCTTGCCGTCCTTCCAGATCGACTGATGCACATGCATGCCCGAGCCATTGTCGCCATAGACCGGCTTCGGCATGAAGGTCGCCGATTTGCCATAGCTCTGTGCCACCTGCTGGATGCAATATTTATAGATCTGCATCTGATCGGCCATCGTGGTGAGCGGGCTGAACTTCAAGCCCAACTCATGCTGCGCCGAGGCAACCTCGTGATGGTGCTTCTCGACCTTGGCGCCCATGGCCGCCATAGCGGCGAGCATTTCGCCGCGCATATCCTGCGCCGAATCCTGCGGCGGCACCGGAAAATAGCCGCCCTTGGTGCGGATGCGATGGCCGAGATTGCCACCTTCATAGGGCGTGTCGCTATTGGTCGGCAGCTCGGTCGAATCGAGCACGAAGCCGGTGTTGTAGGGATCGGCGGCAAAGCGCACGTCGTCGAAGACGAAGAATTCGGCTTCGGGGCCGAAATAGGCCGTATCGCCGATGCCGGTCGAAGCGGCATAGGCTTCGGCGCGCTTGGCGATGCCGCGCGGATCACGGCCATAAGGCTCGCCCGTCGTCGGCTCGAGAATGTCGCAGACCAGCACCATGGTCGGCGCCGCGAAAAAAGGATCCATGCAAGCGCTCGACGGATCGGGCATCAGGGTCATGTCCGATTCGTTGATCGCCTTCCAGCCGGCGATCGACGAACCGTCGAACATCAGCCCTTCCGAAAACGCATCCTCGCCGATGAGCGAAACGTCGAAAGTGACATGCTGCCACTTGCCGCGCGGATCGGTGAAGCGAAGATCAACATATTTGACGTCATTGTCCGTGATCGCCTTGAGCACGTCACTCGCGGTCTTCATGTCTCACCCTCTCATGATCTGAAACTGAAACTACAGTGGATGGTCGATCGGAGATTGTCTGTCTATGTACAATTGTCGATGGACGCTGGCCGCGCGGTTGGATCGCCTCCATCAAATCGCGTCCAATCCAGTCTCGCCGGTGCGGATACGAACCGCGCCTTCGATATTCGAGACGAAAATTTTGCCGTCCCCGATTCGCCCTGTCTGTGCCGCCTTGCGAATAGCTTCCACGGTGGCATCCACCGCAGCATCCGGAAGCACGACTTCGATCTTTACCTTGGGAAGGAAGTCAACGACATATTCGGCGCCGCGGTAGAGTTCCGTGTGTCCTTTCTGACGGCCGAAGCCTTTGGCCTCGGTGACCGTGATTCCAGATACACCCGTCTCATGCAGCGCTTCTTTTACGTCGTCGAGCTTGAACGGCTTGATGATCGCCTCGATTTTTTTCATCGGTGCCTTAATGGTCGCAAACAGCCAAAAATACCCGCTGCGCGCCTGCGCCCGGGCCTCATAGCACCTGTCAAGCTCGTCGCCTATGCAAAAATAGCGAGATTTTGGCGATCATTTTTTTGGCGGACGGAAACCAATCCATAGGTCGCCGCGCGCTCTGAATATTGCAATGCAATATTTTGAATGTAGCGCGGCATCGCCTGTGCAAAGCAATAACACGGCTGCGCCCCGGGCTCAGCGCTTTCTCAGCCGGTCCTCGTTACGAAAGCCGTGTCTTGTCCGGTTCAATTGAAGGGCTGCGGCCGGCGCCGGCCCGCGTGAGGTGCTCGCCTGTGAGGCGCTCGATGTCGGCGGCGCGTTTGATCGTGGCCTCTTCTGGCCGCGCGGTCATCCAATCAGGAAGGCGGAGCTATCTCCCGTCCGGGCGAGGAAGCGCCGAAGACGGCCAGCTGCTCTTCCCTGGCGGTTGTCGCATTTGCTGGCGCGAGCCGTAATCTTCCCTTGGCGCGAAAGACCTCATCTTTCCACGCCGGGTTTGGTTCGAGAATAAGAATCACCGCGGTCGGGGGGACAGACCCGCATTTTCACGACGCGGGTCTGCTGGATACGTGATCTTGTCCGCGTTGCGGCGGTCAGATCGCCTGCGTTAAGCGATCGGCTCCAGTATTTCCGCGCGGGCCGCCACAGGCATCTCGACTTTGGCAACAAGTGCTACGCCGACACCGGCACCGAGCAACTGAAGGGAGATTTCCTTGCCATTGTCGAATTTGATGCCGTCGCGATAAGCGCCATGTTCTAAGCGCGCGAACACCACCTCTTCCTCGGCCTTTACGCCGAGCCGAGCCTGTAGGTCGGTCGAAATGCTTTCGAGCTTGAGATGAGTGTCATATTGAACGC
>DAIESR010000373.1 GCA_027346205.1 Beijerinckiaceae bacterium | reverse complement strand
TTATGACGCGGCCAATCGCGGCGCCATCCTGACCCAAAGACTGCTGGTCTTTTCACGTCGCCAGCCGCTGGACCCGCGGGCGACCGATGTCGTCACCCTATTGGGCTCCATGTCGGATCTTCTAGAGCGTACCCTCGGCGAAAACATAGAGGTGACGACTAATATTGCTCCCGGCCTGTGGCCCGCCTTCGCCGATGTGAACCAATTGGACAATGCAATTCTCAACATAGCGATCAATGCGCGCGATGCCATGGAGGGACGCGGTCACCTCACCATCGTGGCCCGCAATTGCAACATCGAGCAGCCGCAAGGCGCCGGCGATCAGCAGATCGAGCCCGGCCAATATGTGATGCTGACGCTCACCGACACCGGCCAGGGCATAGAGGAGCACGTGCTGGAGCGCGTCTTCGAGCCCTTCTTCTCGACCAAGCCCGTCGGGCAAGGCACAGGCCTCGGGCTCAGCCAAGTCTACGGTTTCGTCAAGCAGATCGGCGGCCATGTCCAGATCCGCAGCAAACCGGGCAAGAGCACGACGGTAGAACTCTATTTGCCGCGCGCCGCGCATGACGATCTTACGGCAAGCGCGCCGGCCGAAATGCAGGAGCCTGCGCGCGAACCAGGAAAAGGCACCATATTGGTCGTCGAAGACGATCAGGATGTACGGACCTATTCCGCCGAGATTTTGAAGGAACTGGGCTTTTGCGCGATCGAGGCATCCAGCGCGAAAGCGGCACTCGACATGCTGCGGACCGATGCGGCGATCGATCTGCTCTTCAGCGATATCGGCCTGCCGGGGATGACCGGTCAGGAACTCGCGCATGAAGCGCTGCGTCTGCGCCCACAGCTCAAAGTCCTGTTGACGACCGGCTATGCGCAGGACGATCTCATGGATCGCACAAGAGCGGATGGCGGTATTCTTTTGATCGCCAAGCCCTTCGGACGCGCGAGCCTCTCTCAGAAGATCCGAACATTGCTCGCGCCATCCTCGCAGCAATGCGTCTAGAGCATCAGATAAAATGCAAGAGCGGCAGCGCCGCGTCCATCGGAGCGTTCGGCGCTCAATCTTTCGGAAAATGCATGCGCTCCTCGACGCAGGCAGCAATCCTGTCGAACACAGGTCGCCAGTCGCCGCGGTCGGTCTGGCGGTAAAGGCGCAGGGTTGGATACCAGGGTGAGCGCTCGCCCTTCATCAGCCAGCGCCAATCGGGCACGCGTTTCAGCGCCACATAGGTCGGCCGGCCGAGCGCGCCGGCGAGATGGGCGATCGCCGTGTCCGAAGTGACGATCAAATCAAGATGCGCCATCGCCGCCGCCGCATCCAGGAATGCATGCGGTCCCGCGTCGAAATCCGGCCCAAGCGTCTCGATCGGAACAGCCGACGAACGGGCATTGGCATCTCCGTCGGCCTCGCGCATCAGGCTGATCAGCCGCACCCCTTCGATCGCCGCCAGCGGCGCGAAGGCCGTTAAGGGGATGCTTCTTTCAAGATTAATCTTCGCATTGCCATGCCAGCATATGCCGATGCGAAAGCCACCACCGCCAATGCGCGACGCCCAATGCGCGACGCGCTGCGGCTCGGCATAGAGATAGGGAAGCTGCGCCGGGATGGACCCAAGCGTGGTGCCAAATGCATGCGGCAGACTCATCAGGGCGATCTGATAATCGTAGGCGCCTTCGTCGGCGACAGCTTCGATGAAATGCGGCACGCGTGGAAGCGTGCCGAGCAGGGGGAACATAGCGGGGCGGCTGAGCAGCGTCACCTCGGCGCCGAGATCGGCAAGCATCGGCAGATAACGGGAGAATTGGATGAGATCGCCGAGCCCCTGCTCATCCCAAACGAGAATGCGCCGGCCCGCGAGCGGTTCGCCGCGCCATGTCGGGAGCGACGAATAGAGCGTTTTGCGCGGAGCGTTACTGCGGTCCCAGCGGCTTTCATAGGCATCGAAACCTTGTTTCAGATCGCCGCCGAGCAAGAGCGCACCGGCCAAGTTGTTGCGTGCATCCGGGAAATCGGGCTTCAGCCTCAAGGCTTCATCGAATGAGGCGAGCGCTTCGCTCAAAAACCCGAGTTCCTTCAAAGCCACGCCGCGGCTCGACAGGACTTCGGCATAGTTCGGACGAAACGCGAGCGCCCGATCATAGCTTTCCAACGCCGCCTCAAGCTGCCCGAGTTCCTGCTGAACATTGCCGCGATTGAGCCAGGCTTCTGGAAATTCTGGCCGCGAGCGCAAGGCATGATCGAGCGCTTCGAGCGCCTCTTCGAAACGGTCTAGCCGATGTAGAGCCGCGCCGCGGACACAAAGCGCCTGCGGATGGTCGGACTCGTTCAAAAGAATCCGGGTGCTGTTCTCGATAGCCTCCTCGTAGCGCCCACTCTCGAAAAGCACATTGGCGCGATTGATCTGGGCCTGGGCAAAATCCGGGCGCAAGCGCAAAGCGGCCTCGTAAGAGCTGAGCGCCTCGGCATAGCGACGCAGTTCATTGAGCACATTTCCGCGATTGCACAAAGCCTCCGGATAGACGGGCTTGAGCGCGAGCGCCGCATCGAAAGACTCAAGCGCCTCGACCGAACAGCCGAGTCTATGGAGCGCAATCCCACGATTGTAGAGCGCTTGCGGATAGAGCGGCCGCAGCTTCAGCGCCGCGTCATAGCCGGCGACCGCTTCCGCAAGGCGACCGAGCTTTTGCAGCACATTGCCGCGATTGAGCTCGGTTTCCGGGTCCGCCGCGCCGAGCGCGCGCAGATGATCATAGGCGGCGAGCGCCTCTTCAAAACGGCCAAGCCTTTGCAGCACGGAGCCGCGGTTGAAATGCACCGTCGTATCTTCCAAGCCCAATGCGAGTGCGGCATCGAAAGACGCCAAAGCCGGCTCAAACTGGCCGATCTGCTCCAGCAGCACGCCACGATTGGTCAAGGCCTCGCGATAATCCGGTTTTTGGCGCAGCGCCGCATCATAGGCGGAAAGCGCCTCCTGCCATCGATCGAGACCGTGGAGAATGACCCCGCTCATGTACAGGGCCTCATGGTCGGCCGGTTCGAGCCGCAGGATCGCTTCGAGCGCGCCGAGCGCCTCCTCGGGCCGCCCTACTCTTTGCAGAGCCACAGCGCGGCCGGTAAGCGCCTGTGGAAAATTCGGGTTCATATGCAAAGCGCGGTCGAACCATACAAGCGCCCGCTCTGTCTCCCCGGTGTTGAAATAAAACAGACCGAAGACATAACTCGCAATGTCGCGGGTGCTGGCGAGCGCCTCAACCGGCTGAAGATGCGCCAGCGCACCTATCGAGTCACCAGCGTTCATCCGTTCCAAAGCCGCCGTCAGGGCAAGCTGCAAGGGCAAATCCTGGGCCGATACGCCCGTGGATTCCTCAGGCACGCTAGGCGTTTTCTCTGTCGCTGCATTAAGCATGGATCAAGCCCGGTAAGGCAACCGCCCCTAGCCCAGAAGACCAAGACGAAGCGCACTAGGATGCCCAAGAAAAGCCCAGCAATCTTTCCTGAGCCTGACGCGCCACTTTGATGCGGGAGGCGATGCCAAAAGGCGGGACCTGTCGCGAGACTTGCATCGCCGTAGCCCCGCAGCCATTTTATGCTTGCGCGCCCCGTCGGCCTTTCGCGGCGCGGTCATACGATTTCAAAATCTCGGATCTTGCGCCAGATGAGCGGACCTATCGACTATCCACCAAGATCCATGCGTTTCGACTTGAGCGCGCTCGGCATGCTGAACGAGCGGCCGCGCGAGATTTTCCGGCACATCGTCGAATCCTATCTGGCGTATGGCGAGCCGGTGGGCTCGCGGCATTTGTCGCGGCTTCTCCCCATGGCGCTGTCGCCCGCCTCCGTCCGCAATGTGATGCAGGATCTCGAAGAACTCGGCCTCATCTATGCCCCACACACCAGCGCCGGCCGGCTGCCGACCGAGCTCGGCCTGCGTTTCTTCGTCGACGCGATGCTGGAGATCGGCGACATCGGCGCCGAGGAGCGCGACAAGATCGAGGCGCAAATCAAGGCCTCGTCGCAAGACCAGACGCTCGAAACCATGTTGAGCGATGCCATGACGACGCTGTCGGGCCTCACCCGGAGCGCGGGCGTGGTCGTCACGACGAAAGAGAATGCGCGGCTCAAACATATCGAATTCGTGCGGCTCGATCCCGAGCGCGCGCTCGCGGTGCTCGTCGCCTCCGACGGCTCGGTGGAAAACCGCATCGTGCCATTGCCGCGCGGCCTGCCCGCCTCTGCCCTGGTCGACGCCGGCAATTATCTCAATGCCCGGATTTCCGGCCGCACGCTGGCTCAGGCCAAAGCCGCGATCGAGGAGACGCGCGAGATCGCCGAGACAGAGCTCGGCGAATTGACCGCGCGCCTCGTCGACGCAGGCTTCGCAAGCTGGGTCGATGTCGCGGGCCAGGGCCAGCAGCTCATCGTGCGCGGCCAGGCCAATCTTCTCGAAAATCTGACGGCGCTCGAAGAACTCGAACGCATCCGTCTGCTGCTCTCCGATCTGGAAACGCAAAAGGAAGTGATCGATCTCCTGAGCCGGGCGGAAGGCGGCGAAGGCGTGCGCATCTTCATCGGCTCGGAGAACAATCTGTTTTCGCTCTCCGGCTCCTCGATGATCGCCGCGCCCTTCCATGACAGCCACCGCCATATCGTCGGCGTGCTCGGCGTCATCGGCCCGACGCGGCTCAATTATTCGCGCATCGTGCCCATGGTCGATTACACCTCGAAACTCGTGGGGCGCGTGGTGCAGGGAAGATAGGTGCGGCGCCCTTATGCACGAGAGCGCGCCAAAGCATTTTGAGCTGGAACGTTTTTTCTCGATCGGAAAAGTCGATCAACTTTTCCGACAAGAATATGCGCCGGCTCTTTATCCGAAACTGCCGTCGGTATCACCCGACGAGAGCGGCATGGCTGCAACCGGCAAGCTCGAGGATTCGCCAGCGGCAATAGCCGCCTTGATTCCGTCGAAGGTGAACGACTTTGCCCAAGTTGCACCAAAGTTGAGAAGCGCGGCCGGGCTCTTGTAATGGATCTCGGCTCTCGCTGCGATCACCTTTCTTCCCGTGACAGAGGCGGTCTGGACCTGCCAATTGATCCAGTCGTTGTTCGCGGTATCCTTGCCGATAAGGCAAAGCAGATGCGTGCATGCCTTGATCTTATCGGTCAACTCGTTCTTGACCAGCTTCCCATCAGCGGTATGAATCCCGACTCTGGGTATAGTGGCCTCGTACACGAAATCGAATTCCTTGTTCGCATCCTTAGCAAGAAGCTCGTTCATGTAATTGATGTCATCATTCTTAAAGATAACAAATATACGCGGCTTGGACATTGGTTGAAACTCCTGTTAGCCGCTTATAGGGCCGCCCCCCTTCCCCCGCAAGGCAAGAGGTCAACGGCGCCATGGCGGGCGGGGACGTCTGAGCGGGCTGAAACGAATCCTCCAATGCCGGGCGCGGCCCTTCTCCCGCCTGCGGGAGAAGGTGGACGGCGGAGCCGGCCGGATGAGGGATGTTTCCACCAGCACCAACCCTCATCCGTCATGACACACGTGCCGCGATCGCCCGCGCAATTTCGTCGTAGACCGCAGGCGACTCGCCAATCACGAGGTCATTCGGAAAGCGTAGAATTTGCCAGCCATGAGCGCGAAGCCATGCATCGCGAGAAAGATCATGCGCCCGCTGCTCCGGATCATCGTGCAGAGGTCCATCCAATTCGAGAATGAGTTTTGCTGCGATACAGACAAAATCAGCAACGTAGCGCCCAATGGGCACTTGACGCCGAAATTTGGCGCCGATGCCGCGATCCCGCAAATTCCGCCAGAGGATGCTTTCGGCAAGCGTCATGTTCCGACTCAAACGCCGGGCGCTCGTGAGCTGATAAGTGCTGCGCCGCTCGATCATCGCGATATGATGTTAAAACTTGAGCAGCGCGGCAAGTCCCCTCATCCGTCATGCCATAGGCCGCCGCATATGTCGGCCGGCTTCAACTCACGGGCGCGCTCCCCTTCGCCCGCTCGCGGGAGAAGGTGGACGGCGGAGCCGGCCGGATGAGGGATTTTTCAACCGGCACCACCCCTCATCCGTGGAATCAAGCACAAGCTCGTACCAAAACGAGCTTCCCGAATATCTGCTTGCCGAAACGCGCAAATCAGATCGGCCGCTTTCAAGCCGCGCGCCGGCCTGCCCTGTCTGTCAATGCGAAGGAAAAGACCCGCGAGACCGGCGCCTATTGGCCGATGTCACGCGCGGGATCGGGTGCGCTCCATAAGATGCGGGCGGCAAAAACCGTCCATGGGGAATGACAAGAGCGGGTCAGCAGTCTAGACAGTCAGCGCAGCTCTATCGACTCCTACAGCCGATATGGCATGATGCCGAGTTATGGGGCTATCGGAATTTGTTCTCGTCCTTGCCGGCATCGCGGCGGGCATCGTATTCGGTTGGGGAATTGCGGTGATCTGCTCGCAACCCCATATGGCTTATGCGCTTTTTTGGTTTTCTGCTATATTCTTCGCGGTTTTAGGCTCGATTTGGGCTTTCCAAGCGAGGGCTTACGGCATGAAGACGCGCGTTGCAGTGTCGGTCGCTACAATTGCCGTGTCGGCAATAGGTCTATTTTTCGTTCTCGCGCGCAATGAAGCATGTGCGCAAGGGACCGGCCAAACCAATTACGGCGCCCCAAACATCAATGTCCCTGGAAATGGCAATAATATTTATGCGCCAATAATGCCGCCCTCCTCTGGAGCAACCGTGATCGAAAATAGCGGCGGGGGCATAGGCGCTGATATATCCGTGCAAGGATCGCCAGGTTCGACTGTCCCAAATGTTGGTCTAAATACAAATGGGCTCAAAATTATTCAAAGCGGACCTGGAGTTGGGATGAGGGTGACCGTTGGAGGGAACGGTGGCTCCGCTATCGGTGTTCTGTCTACCGTCATTGGCAGGTAGCAGCGGCCGTCCAGGACAGCTGGAGAGCGCTGGGAAGCGGAATGACGTGAGGGCATGGAAATCTTTCCCGACTAATTTTTATCCGGAAGCGGCCCGCTAATTCATGAGCCGCAGAGCGTAGATCAGTTCAGGCGCATCGTTTGCGATCGGCTTCGATTGCTCGCTCGATCATAGCAATATGATGTTCGAGCCTGAGCAATGCGGCAAGTGCCCTCATCCGTCATGCTTCGCATGACACCTTCTCCCGCTTGCGGGAGAAGGGCCGCGCCTAACCTTGCTTCGCCATGATCGTGCGCTCGATGCCAGCGATATCGTACTTCACACCCATGATGCGGAGGCCCGTCGCTTCGAGAAGATCGCCGACGCTTTTCGCCTGGCCGATGCCCAGTTCGAACACCGCCACGCCATCGCGTGCGAGCAGGCCCGGCAGCGCCGGAATAATGGCACGATAGGCTGCATAGCCATCATCGCCGCCGTCGAGCGCGAGCATCGGATCATATTCGCGGACATCAGGATCGAGCGTCGCAATCTCCGCGGGGGCAATATAGGGTGGGTTCGAGACGATCACATCGAAAGAGCCGTTGAGCGCCTTCGTCCAATCGCCGCAGACGATTTTTCCGCGCGAAGAAAGCCCGAGCGCGTCGAGATTCCTGGCCGCGATCGCACATGCCTTCACCGAAAGATCGATGCCGACACCGAATGCCAGCGAAAAATTGGCGAGCAGCGCGCATAAAAGCGCGCCCGAACCGGTGCCGAGATCGAGAATACGCAAGGGCGCATCGCTTTTTTCCGCCATCGTGTCGATAAGGGCTTCGACGAGCGTTTCCGTATCCGCGCGTGGATCGAGCACGCAAGGATCAATGGCGAGATCGAGGCCCCAGAATTCTCTGTGGCCTAGAATGCGAGACACAGGCTCATGCCGGACCCGGCGCTCGACCCAGCCGGCGATCTTCTCTGTGATCTCCGCGGCCCGAGCCTCGATCGGCTGCTCCGACTCGCGCAGAAATGTAATGGGCTCAATGCCGAGCGCCGCACACAGAAGCATGCGCGCCTCTGTCATCGCTTCGCCCTGCCCCGATCCCGCGGCGGCAAAGAGCTTCG
>DAIESR010000351.1 GCA_027346205.1 Beijerinckiaceae bacterium | reverse complement strand
CCGTCGGACTTCCTCCGCATCGCCCGGACTGCGATTCCGGTCACGGCGATCGTGACGGCGATCCTCTTCGCCATAGGCCTCTATCTCACCTTCTTCGTGGCGCCGCCGGATTATCAACAGGGCCAGACGGTGCGGATCATGTATCTGCATGTACCTGCGGCCTGGCTCGCCATGTTTGTCTATTCGGTGATGACGGGCTCCGCCCTGGGCACGCTCGTCTTCCGGCACCCGCTCGCCGATGCGGCGCAAAAGGCCGCGGCCCCGCTCGGCGCGGGCTTCACCTTCGTCTGCCTCGTCACCGGCTCGCTCTGGGGCAAGCCCATGTGGGGCACATGGTGGGTGTGGGACGCGCGGCTGACTTCAGTGCTCGTACTGTTCCTGATCTATCTCGGGCTCGTCGCGATCTGGCAGGTCATCGAAGATCCGGGCACGGCGGCGCGGATCGCTGCCGTGTTCACGCTTGTGGGCGCGATCAATATTCCGATCATCCATTTTTCGGTCAATTGGTGGAACACCTTACACCAGCCGGCATCGGTCTTCCGCCTCGGTGGCCCGACCATCGCACCGACCATGCTTTGGCCGCTGATCGTGATGGCGCTCGCCTTCACGTTTCTCTTCATCGTTCTGCACCTGATGGCAATCCGCAATGAGATCCTGCGCCGTCGCATCCGCCGCCTGTCGATGCTCGCGGCAAGCGCAGGCGAGGCGCCTGTAGCCAGCGCGTTTCCGGAGCCGGCACAATGAAGAATGATCCCTTTTTCGGCTTCATCCTTGCCGCCTATCTCATCGGATTCGTCGTGATCGGGGGTATGATCGTCGCCACCATCGTCGATCACCACAATTTGAAGCGAATGCTTGCGCGGCTTTCCGCGCGCACTGGGCGCGGCATCCAAGATTGACACTCGCAGAAGATGGCTTTTGCAGAAAGCTAGCGTGAGCATGAGCGACACGAGCGATCCCGCACTTATCGAAAATCCCAACCCCGAGCCGGCGGCACGACGGCCGCGTCTCGTGCTGCTGCCGCTGCTGTTTTTCGCAGCGCTCGCTGGGCTCTTTCTGGTGCGTCTCTTTGCCGGCGATGATTCGCGCCTACCTTCCGCCCTCATCGGCAAGGAAGTGCCGCGTTTTGATTTACCTGCGATAACGGGCCTCGCGGGGAGGCCTGGACTTTCGGATGCGGATCTACGGCAGGGCCATGTCACGGTGCTGAATGTCTTTGCTTCCTGGTGTGTCCCCTGCCATCAGGAGCATCCGTTTTTGCTCGCGCTCTCGCAGGATGCGACGCTTGCAAAGGAAGGCGTGAAGATCGTCGGGATCGCCTATAAGGACAATTCGGAAAACATCCGTCGCTTTCTTGGCGAGGCGGGCGATCCTTATGCGCGTATCGGCGCGGATGTGAGCGGCCGCGTCGGCATAGATTTCGGTGTCTATGGCGTGCCGGAAACCTATATCGTCAAAGGTGACGGCAAGATCGTCTATAAATTCGTTGGCCCTATGAACCAGGATTCGATCCGCTCGACGATCCTGCCGCAGATCGAGAAAGCGCGGAAATAGATCGCCTTCGAGAAATCGCCGGCCGATCGGGGAAAATCCACATCAGGCGTTCGACGTGACGCTCAGAGTCGAAATTGCCTGTTTCAGCTCTGCCGGAGTCGAGATCCGCGTCGCAAAAGCGAGACGGATGATTCTTTCGCCATCGCCGATATCGAAACCATCCGGATCGAAGCCGATCAAATGCCAGGCCTCTCCGCTGCCGGTTGTGTCACCTGCATGCGCCAAGGCGAGCTTTCGCGCGATCTGCGGCTCGGCGCTTTCGATTTCAGCGACGAGCTTGGCTTCTTCCGCGACGAGTTCGTCGGCTCCATCGAGCGATGTGAGAATCGCATCGGCGGGCAAATTCGCGGCGCGGCCGAAGCCACCGTTCAAATGCGCCGTCTCCATAGTGACGCGGAAGAAAGCGAAATCGGCGAAATCGGCATAGAGGCTCGATTTCGGATGGCGGGCGAGAAAGCGCGTACGCAGCATCTGGCGCTCTGCCGCATCGGTCACGCGTTCCGCGCGTCCAACAATCGTCAGGCGCGGATGCGTCAGTGGATCGCCGCCGCTCGGCGCATTGAGTGCAGAATAGAGAAGCAGCGACAGGCGCGAATCACTATCGAGATGGCGCGTATGCGCCGCGAGTTGCGACAACAGAAGGACGGGACTTCCATCAGGCGCGGTCGCGACATTGACGAGCGATGCAAAGGGATGGCCCGAAGGCGCGGCAAGCGTGGCGAGAGAAGCAGCCCGCGCGCTGCGCAAGAGGAGCTTAGCTTCGGCCACTGCATCGAATTTCGCGGATGCATTCTTTTGTTCATTTGTCAAGGATATATCGTTCGATTTTTCACCCGCTGTGATAAACGGGTGACATTTGGTTTCTTTACGGCTATTTAGATCGCAAATGCGTCGTTTTCACCAGTCGGTATTCGATTCGCGAAAGCCGTAGTGGCGAGGAAGATGCGATCGGCGGCTGGTCACATTTTGGCCGTCAAGCCCTATGAGGTTCGCCTTCGGACCGGTTCGATTGCACGGATGCACCATGTGATCTGAGCGATTGGGAGGGAGCCGGTTCTGCGTAGGAAGCGGGGCATGTCCTT
>DAIESR010000330.1 GCA_027346205.1 Beijerinckiaceae bacterium | reverse complement strand
GGAACTATAATGCATTCCTGCGGGCCTATATGAACGGCGAGATCAAGCGTCTGGTGGTCGTCGCCAGTATGAAGTGAACATCTGCTCGATCGCGCCAACGCCGTCACGAAAGCAAACACACAACATTGCGATAAGATTCCATTCAGCCCACGGCAGTACACTGCGCGTCTCTGTGCCCGGGCTGGTGCAATGGATTTCCTAGAGTTCCAAATTCATAAGCTGCAACAAGCCGGCGCGGCGCTCGTTTCGCCCGCATCGATTTTTGCACTCCCGCAGCTTGCCGTCGCCTTGGCGATCGCCTTTGCTTATCTCGCCTACCGCCAAATGCGGCGACGTAGCACCGTTCGGCTGCCAACAATCCTGCGTGCGATGATGTCGCGCCGCATCATCTTCAACCGCTCAACCTATGCCGATCTCTTCTATTATTTCATCAATACATTCGCGATTGGCAGCTTGATCGGCTGGGGGATTTTTTCCGGCTTGGCGGTCTCCGAATTAGGTGTCCGCATGCTTCGCGCGAGTTTTGGCGTTTGCGCGCCGTCAACTGCGCCCGAATGGGCGCTGCGGACGGGAATGACGCTCGTGACTTTCTTCGGATACGAACTCGCCTATTACATTGATCACTATTTGAAGCACAAAATCCCTTTCTTATGGGAGTTTCATAAAACACACCACTCCGCCGAAGTGCTCACGCCGCTGACCGTGTTTCGGGTTCACCCGATCGATTCATTGATATTCGTCGATATTATCGCGATCATCACAGGGACGTTGCACGGTCTCTTCACCTATGCGGCAGGAAAGAGCGTCGGCATTTATTCGGTAGGCGACGTCAACATCATCACCTGCGTCTTCTTGTTTTTCCTGGCCCAGCTCCAGCATTCGCAATTTTGGATTCCGCTGACGGGCCTGCCCGGTCGCATCCTTCTGAGCCCGGCGCATCACCAGATTCATCATTCGGTCGATCCGGCTCATCATGGCTGCAACCTCGGCAGCTTTCTCGCGATCTGGGATTGGGCGTTCGGCACGTTGCGCATTCCCCAAAAAGAGCCGCCACGCCTCACGTTTGGAATTGGCCAAGCCAACGCAAATCCGCATCGCATCTCCGCATTGCTTATAGACCCTGTGATGAATGCGCTCAGAGTGCTTGGACTCATACGAAGACCCACCCCGCAAGTGTCACGCATCGCTATGGAAACGCTTCGCCCAATGCCACATGAGGGCCGATAACACGCGTTATTCTTGACTTACCTGCCCCCGCCTGGAACAAAGCGCGACCCTTTCCGTAGAGATTTGCCGCGTGATCCTCGTCGCCCTTCATCATGTCACGCATTACACCTACGACCGATTGGTCGGGCTCGGCCCGCAGCAGATCAGGCTGCGCCCTGCCCCGCATTGCCGCACGAAGATCGCCAGCTATTCGCTCAAGGTGACGCCTGCCGAGCATTTCGTGAACTGGCAACAGGACCCGCATGGCAATTGGCTGGCCCGTTTCGTCTTCCCTGAAAAATCCGATGTCTTCAAAATCGAAGTCGATATCATCGCCGAGATGGCCGTCTTCAACCCGTTTGATTTTTTCACCGAGCCTTATGCGGAAGCCTTTCCCTTCGCCTATCCGGCGGAACTGGCGACGGAGCTTGCGGCCTATCTCACGCCTGAACCCGCAGGACCATTGCTCACCGGCTATCTCACAAATCTGCCGAAAGACAATGCGCGCACGACGGATTTTCTCGTCGAACTCAATGCCAAGCTGCAACGTGACATCAAATATCTGATCCGCATGGAGCCCGGTGTGCAGACGCCGGAGGAGACGCTGGCGCTCGGCTCGGGCTCCTGCCGAGATTCGGCCTGGCTGCTCGTCGAGATCCTGCGCCATCTCGGCCTCGCCGCACGTTTCGTCTCCGGCTATCTCATCCAATTGAAGCCCGATGTCGAAGCGCTCGATGGACCTTCCGGCACCGATCATGATTTCACCGATCTCCACGCTTGGGCGGAAGTCTATATTCCCGGCGCCGGCTGGATCGGCCTCGACCCCACCTCGGGCCTCTTTTGCGGCGAAGGCCATTTGCCGGTCTGCGCGACGCCGCATTATCGATCGGCCGCACCGATCAGCGGCGTCGTCGATCCCGCCGAAGTGTCGTTTTCTTTTGAAATGAAGGTTCAGCGCATCCACGAAGCGCCGCGAGTGACGCGACCCTTTTCCGATGAAGCCTGGGAGGCGCTCGATCGGCTGGGAGAGCAGGTCGACCGCGATCTCGAGCGCCAAGACATGCGCCTCACCATAGGCGGCGAGCCGACCTTCATCTCGATCGATGATTTCCAATCGGCGGAATGGAACACCGAAGCCGTCGGTCCGACGAAGCGCCGCTGCGCCGATGATCTGATCCGGCGTCTGCGCGCCCGTTTCGCGCCGGACGGCTTCCTGCATTACGGACAGGGCAAATGGTATCCCGGCGAGAGCCTGCCGCGCTGGGCCTTTTCATTCTACTGGCGGCGCGACGGCAAGCCTATCTGGAATGATCCCGAGCGGGTCGCAGTCGAAAAGCGCAGCCTCCAAGCGCAAGCCGAAGCGGCAGAGATTTTCGCACAGGACTTTGCCGATCGACTCGGTATCGGCCGCGAATACCTGATTCCTGCCTATGAAGATCCCGCGCATTGGATGCTGAAAGAGGCCGAGCTGCCAATCAATGTCGATCCGCTCGACTCGAAGATCGACGATCCCGAGGCCCGCGCCCGCATGGTCCGCGTCTTCGAGCGCGGTCTGTCGAAGCCCGCGGGTTTCGTTTTGCCGGTGCAGCGCTGGAACGCTTCGCCTGAACGCCGTTGGATCAGCGAGAAATGGCCCTTGCGGCGGGAACGCCTCTTTCTCACGCCCGGCGATTCGCCGATCGGCTTGCGGCTGCCGATCAGCTCGCTGCCGCATGTGCCGCCGTCTTCCTATCCCGTCATCATCGCGCAAGATCCGCTGGAACCACGCGACCCCCTGCCCGATCCGCAGCATTTCGCCCAGCTCTATCGTTTCAATCCCGCGCCTGGCCCACAAAACATCATCAATGAAAGCGGCATCGCTAACAGCGTGCGCACGGCGATTACTTTCGAACCCCGCGCGGGCGTGCTCTACGCCTTCATGCCGCCAGTCGCCACGCTCGAAGATTATCTCGAGCTTCTGGCTGCCCTCGAAGCCAGTGCCCAGACGACGGGTCAGCCGGTTCACATAGAAGGCTATCCGCCGCCCTATGATCCGCGCCTCGACATGATCAAAGTGACGCCCGATCCGGGCGTCATCGAAGTGAA
>DAIESR010000315.1 GCA_027346205.1 Beijerinckiaceae bacterium | reverse complement strand
CACCGAGCGGCAAAAATAAGGCTCCCGTTCCGATTCTCCGATAGCCTGCCTGAATTGCGGGGATTTCGCCGAGGCAGCGCTTGACCTTCTGGGTCCAAGACCGCAATCGAGGCGGATGCGCGCTGGCTAATGCAAATCCTGCATGTCCAGCACCCCGGCTGCCGTCTTCCGCGCAGCGATGCAATCCAAAGCAAGGGACAGAGTGATGGAGGCAGACATCGCTGAAACCGGCGTCGCGGCCGAAGAATTGAAGCAATTCGTGGAGCGGATCGAGCGGCTCGAAGAAGAGAAGAAGGCGATTTCCGACGATATTCGCGACGTCTATGCGGAATTGAAGGGCCGTGGCTTCGATACCAAGGCCGTGCGGCAGATCGTTAAGATCCGCAAGCAGGATCATGCCGAACGCAAGGAGCTGGAAGCGATCCTCGATCTCTATATGCAGGCGTTGAACATGAGTTGAAAGCCGACGCGCGTTGGGTCGCGCACTGTCAGGAGGCGAGGCTCTGCGCCGCGCGGCGCTTGCCTTGGCCGCGTTCGTACCAAGGCTTGGTCATGCGGACGAGCCTGACGACTGACAGCATGACGGGGACTTCGATCAACACGCCGACCACGGTTGCGAGCGCGGCGCCTGATTGGAAGCCGAACAGGCTGATCGCGGCTGCGACCGCGAGTTCGAAGAAATTACTTGCTCCGATGAGCGCCGAAGGTGCTGCGACGCAATGCGCTTCGCCCATAAGCCGGTTGAGGAGATAGGCGAGGCCGGCATTGAAATAGACCTGGATGAGGATCGGTACGGCGAGCATGGCGATGACGGCCGGATGCGCGACGATCTCTTCGCCTTGCAGGCCGAAAAGCAGAAGCAGGGTGGCGAGCAGCGCCATGAGCGAGACAGGCGAGAATTTGTCGAGAAACCCATAGAGCGCCTCCTCGCCGCCGCGGGCGATGATGCGTGCCCGGACGAGTTGCGCCAGCACGACGGGCACGACGATATAGAGCGTCACCGACAGGATCAGCGTCTGCCAGGGCACGGTGATTGCCGAGAGGCCGAGCAAAAGGCCGAAAATGGGCGCGAAGGCGAAGACCATGATCGTGTCGTTCAAGGCGACTTGGCTCAAGGTGAAATGCGGCTCGCCATCGGAGAGATTGCTCCAGACGAAGACCATGGCCGTGCAGGGCGCTGCCGCAAGCAGGATGAGCCCAGCGATATAGCTGTCGATCTGCGCGGCCGGCAGAAACGGTTTGAACAGAATGCCGATGAAGAGCCAGCCGAGCGCCGCCATAGAGAAGGGCTTCACGGCACAATTGACGAAAAGCGTGACACCGATGCCGCGCCAATGTTCCTTCACGCGGCCGAGCGCGGCAAAGTCGATCTTCATCAGCATGGGAATGATCATGAGCCAGATCAACAGAGCGATCGGCAGATTGACCTTGGCGATCTCGGCAGTGCCCAGCACATGAAAGGGCGCCGGCACGAGGCGCCCCAGGATGACGCCGGCCGCCATGCAGAGCGCGACCCAAAGGGTCAGATAGCGTTCGAATATCGACATGCGGGTCTTTCTAAGTTTGCGTCATCGGTCGGGTGGAAACGTCAGGCGGCGCGGCTCTGCAGCAGCGCCATTTCCGTTGCGCCGTCCATGCCGCCGATCTCGGCGAGCTTTTGTTTCAAGGTCGGAAGATCGAGCCCGGCGATATCGAGATTGACGAAGGCGGTGACTCGCGCCGCAAGACGCCGATACGTGTCCATGAAGGCGGCGCGCTTTTCGGCATCGCTGCCTTCGACCGATGCTGGATCGGGAATGCCCCAATGCGCAACGAGCGGATGGCCGGGCCAATAGGGGCAAGTTTCGCCCGCGGCGGAATCGCAGACAGTGACGATGAAATCCATCTGCGGCGCATCGGGACCGGCGAATTCGCTCCAGCTCTTCGAGCGGAAAGAGCTGGTGTCGTAGCCGAGTTCTTGGAGCAGCGCGAGCGCGTGCGGGTTCG
>DAIESR010000324.1 GCA_027346205.1 Beijerinckiaceae bacterium | reverse complement strand
ACGGGTCCGGAAGGCCAGCCCGTGCACCGCGTCTATGTGGAAGCCGCCGACCCTTACGAGAGCGAACTCTATCTCGGCTATGTGCTCGACCGAAAGGCGGAGCGCATCCGTGTCATCGCCTCGCGCCATGGTGGCATGGATATCGAGGAGATCGTCAGAACGGATCCTGCCGCGATCCTGCAGGTGATCGTCGAGCCGGCTGTTGGCCTGCAGGCTTTTCAGGCGCGCGAACTCGCGTTTCAGCTCGGCTTGAACATCAAGCAGGTGTCGCGCGCGGTGCAGACGATCCTCGGCGCCTATCGCGCCTTCCGCGATTGCGATGCGGCGATGCTCGAGATCAATCCCCTGGTCGTCACCAGCGACGACCGCATTCTCGCGCTCGATGCGAAAATGTCCTTCGACGACAATGCGCTGTTCCGCCGCCCGAATATCGCGGCCATGTTCGATGCGCAGCAGCAGGATCCGCGCGAAGCGCAGGCGGCCGAGCATAATCTCAACTACATCGGATTGGACGGCGAGATCGGCTGCATCGTCAATGGCGCTGGCCTCGCCATGGCAACCATGGACATGATCAAGCACGCCGGCGGCAATCCGGCGAACTTCCTCGATGTGGGCGGCGGTGCTTCACCCGATCGCGTCGCGACCGCCTTCCGTCTCGTGCTTTCGGACAGCAAAGTCCGCAGCGTGCTCGTCAATATATTCGCCGGCATCAATCGCTGCGATTGGGTCGCGCAAGGCGTCGTACAGGCGTGTCGCGAGACTAAGATCGAGGTGCCGCTCGTGGTGCGGCTCGATGGCACCAATGTCGAAGCGGGACGCCAGATCATCGCCGAAAGCGGCATCAATATCATCAGCGCCGACACTTTGGCCGAAGCCGCGGCAAAGGCCGTGGCCTCCTGCAACGGCACGCGCGCCAGTGGACATGGCGAGCGTGCCACTGGCGGCGCACACTAAGGGACGAAGGAACGCCATGAGCATTCTCATCGACGAAAAAACGCCGATCCTCGTACAAGGCATCACCAGCGAAAAGGCGAGTTTCCACACCAAGGAGATGATCGCCGCGGGCAGCAATGTCGTTGCCGGCGTCACGCCCGGAAAGGGCGGCCAAACCTGTGCCGGCGTGCCTGTGTTCAACACCGTGAAAGACGCGGTGAATGCGACCGGCGCCACGACGAGTCTCACTTTCGTCGCTCCGGCTTTCGCCGCCGATGCGATCATGGAGGCCGCCGATGCCGGCCTCAAGCTCGTGTGCTCGATCACCGACGGCATTCCCGCGCAGGACATGATGCGCGTCAAACGCTATCTCATGCGCTACCCAAAAGAGCGCCGCACCATGCTCGTCGGCCCCAATTGCGCCGGCATCATCAGCCCCGGCAAGGCGATGCTCGGCATTATGCCGAGCAATATCTATATTCGTGGCTCGGTCGGCATCATCTCGCGCTCAGGCACGCTCGGCTATGAGGCCGCCTCGCAGATGAAAGCGCTCGGCATCGGCGTCTCGACCAGCGTCGGAATCGGCGGCGATCCGATCAATGGCAGCTCCTTCGCCGATCATCTCCCCCTGTTCGAGGAAGACCCGGAGACCGAGGCCGTACTGATGATTGGCGAGATCGGCGGCCCGCAAGAGGCCGAAGCCGCGGCCTGGATCAAGGAGAACATGTCGAAGCCCGTCGTCGGCTTCGTTGCCGGCCTCACCGCGCCGAAGGGCCGCCGCATGGGCCATGCCGGCGCGATCATCTCGGCCGTCGGCGACAGTGCCGCGGAAAAAACCGAGATCATGCTTTACTATGGCCTCGCCGTCGCACCGAGCCCTGGCGAATTTGGCTCGACCATGGCGGAGGTTCTTGCCCGGGGCAAAAATCGCCGCGCCGTCGGATGAGGTGACGCTCATCCTTCTCCGCTCTGTAGGAGAAGGGCGCGTACATATAATTTTCATAAATCCCACGAGGATCCCCCCATGAGCTTCACCCTGATCGAGCAGGCGCGGCCGCGTCTGCAACGTTCGGAACTCGCCGTTCCCGGTTCCAACCCGTCCTTGTTCGAGAAGGCGGCGAAGTCCAATGTCGATGTCGTCTTTCTCGATGTCGAGGACGCAGTTGCGCCTGACGATAAGGAAAAGGCGCGCGTCAATATTATCGCCGGTCTCAACGAGGTCGATTGGGGCGCGAAGACGATGATGATCCGCATCAACGGGCTCGACACCCATTACATGTATCGCGATATCGTCGACATTGTCGAAGCCTGCCCGCGGCTCGATATGATCCTCATTCCCAAAGTCGGCGTGCCGGCGGATGTCTATGCGCTCGACATGCTCGTCACGCAGATCGAGACGGCGAAGAAACGGACGAAGCGGATCGGCTTCGAGGTACTGATCGAGACCGCTCTCGGCATGGCCAATGTCGAAGCCATTGCGCAATCGAGCAAGCGTCTCGAAGCCATGTCCTTCGGCGTCGCAGATTATGCCGCTTCGACCCGCGCGCGCACGACGGTAATCGGCGGCGTCAATCCCGACTATGGCGTGCTGTCCGACAAGGATGCCGAAGGCAAGCGGCAATATTTCTGGGCCGATCAATGGCACGCGGCGCAGACGCGGATGCTGGTCGCCTGCCGCGCCTATGGACTGCGGCCAATCGATGGCCCGTTCGGCGATTTTTCCGATCCCGAAGGCTTTCTCGCCGCTGCGAGACGCGCCGCCGTGCTGGGCTATGAAGGCAAATGGGCGATCCATCCGTCGCAAGTGGATCTCGCCAATCAGGTCTTTACCCCATCCGAGGCGGAGGTCGCCAAAGCACGTCGCGTTGTCGATGCGATGCAACAGGCCGCCAAGGAGGGCAAGGGTGCGGTGTCGCTCGACGGCAAGCTGATCGATATCGCGAGCATCAGAATGGCCGAGGCGCTGCTCGATAAGGCGAAAGCAATGGGCCGTTAGGCGCCGGGTCTTTCCGCGCGCGCCTTGGTGCACAAGTTGCGTGTCGGCATTTGCGCTGGCATACCACTTCCGTTACAAACTACGCTCAGATCCTGGGAGCTTCTATCGTCGAGGAAGGCATGGCTGAGAAGACTGAAGGCGCGTCACCCGATTCAATGAAGCGCGATTATTTTGCCAAAGTCTGTCTCGTGGGTGAGCGCGTTCGCCTTGAGCCATTGTCGGTAAGTCACTGCGACCCGCTCGCAACAGCCGGCTCCGATCCGGCGATCTGGCAGTTTATGGCGACCCAGCATCATGCTCCTGGCACGATGCGGTCGTTCATCGACACCGCGTTGGCGGCTTATGCCGAGCGCAAGGCCCTACCTTTTGCGATGATCGACATTGCGACTGAAGCTGCTGTGGGGTCGGCGCGGTTTCAATATATTGAGACTGCACATCGTCGTTTGGAAATCGGCTTTACCTGGATCGGATCTGCTTTTCAGCGCTCCTATGTCAATGGCGAAGCGAAACTGCTGCACCTTTGGTACGCGTTCGAGGTTCTCGGGTGTCGGCGAGTCGAGTTCAAAGCAGATTCCGAAAATACTAAGTCGCGCGCTGCGCTTGTCAAAATGGGCGCCAAAGAGGAAGGGCTTTTTCGCAAGCACATGATTTATCCGGATGGTCGAAATCGTGACAGCGTCTATTTTTCAATCATTGACGATGAATGGCAAAATGTGCGGCAAGGCCTCGAAGAGCGGCTGGGGTATAAGGTCATGCCGAGTTTTTCCGAAATAGGCGACTGACCGCTAGGCGTCCTGTGCAGCTTTGCCAGCGCTTGGCTTTTGTCGGCGGACTCTGCGTATGTTCATGACGAAAGTGGAAGCCGCGCGCGTTTGCGCTGGCCCGCCACTTCCGCTACAAACACGCGCGGATCTGAGAGGATGACA
>DAIESR010000259.1 GCA_027346205.1 Beijerinckiaceae bacterium | reverse complement strand
CGGCGGATTTCGACCGCGCCTGGCTGATTCTCGAAAAGGTGCAGCCGCAGATCGGGTATGCTGCCTTACAGGGTGCCAATGATGTGGTGAAAGTCTCGGCGATAGGCATCGGCATGCGCAGCCATGCCGGCGTTGCCGCGCGCGCGTTCCGGGCCCTTGCCGAAAAAGGCATAAACATTCGTGCCATCACGACGTCCGAGATCAAATTCTCGGTACTGATCGATGCCGCCTATACCGAACTCGCGGTGCGCACGCTGCATGCGATCTATGGCCTCGACAAAGCCTGACGATCCGATCCGGGCCGAGACGCGCGGGCTGACGGGACCGTAAAATCGCCACACGATTCGGCGAGCTATCCAAGTGTCAACGATGCCGACTCCGGCGTCTGCTCCTCCAAAGCAGTCATGGCTACGCTTGCGGCCCGTCATTTGCCTCCGGTCCGCGGTTTGCATTGGATGTATTCGCCGGGTTATCCAACCTAGGGTCGTATGGACGGGGGGAGGCAAATGATGGGATCATGCCGGCCCAGCCGCCTGCGGCGTGCATGAAGGATGTTGGCCGGCGTGCTGGCGTTCGCTATGGCTTCGGTGGATGCGAGCTGAAATTCGGCGGGTCGATCGTTTCCGATCAATGTTCTCACCTCTGCTAAGGTAGGCCAGGCACGAGGTACACCAGGAGCAATGCGCAGCCTGCTGGGAGATCCTGCCTTAGGATCAGCGGAAATGCCGGCCGCGCAAATTCGAAGGCGTCGCGACGACCGTCGCACATGACCCAGGCGATGATAGTGTATTAAAAGGGGTGAGTGGCGCGCGATCTTATTTGGAGGAGACTGACAATTCGCTCGAATCGGATCATTTGGCCGAAGCGCGCTTTGGATGATCCAGTTTGCCGATCCGTGATTATGAGGCCCAAATGCCCGAGAAGGATGTAGCCATGTTTGGCCCTCTCGGCGGACCGCGACTTTTGCTGCGCCGACTCCGTGAAGTCATGACGGAGCCGATCAGCCCGCAGGAACGCCTCGATAAGATCGTCATTCACATCGCTGCCAATATGGTGGCGGAGGTCTGCTCCGTCTATGTTCTGCGGGCCGACGGGCGGCTTGAGCTTTTCGCGACCGAAGGCCTCAACCGCGAAGCGGTCCATCTCACGACGATGCGGGCGGGCGAGGGTCTTGTCGGCCTGATCGCCGAAACGGCTGAGCCGCTGGCGCTTGCCGATGCGCAGCACCATCCGTCCTTCTCTTATCGGCCGGAGACCGGCGAGGAAATCTATTGCTCCTTCCTCGGCGTGCCGATTTTGCGGGGCGGCAATACGCTTGGCGTGCTCGTCGTTCAGAATCGGGCGCGGCGCCTTTATCCCGAGGAGGAAGTCGAGGCGCTGCAGACCACAGCCATGCTGCTCGCCGAAATGATCGCCTCCGGCGAGCTACAGTCGATCGGCCTGCCGGACAATGATATTGCGCTGCATCGGCCCTTAGTGTTCCAGGGCGTGCCGATCGCGGACGGCGTCGGGCTCGGCCATGTCGTCCTGCATGAGCCGCGTATCATCGTCAAACAGCTCGTCGCCGAAGATGCGAAGAAAGAGTTCGACCGGCTCGACATGGCGATCGATGCGATGCGTCAATCGATCGATCATCTGATCGAGCGCGGCGATATCGGTCCTGGCGAACATCGCGAGGTGCTCGAGGCTTTCCGGATGTTTGCGCATGACCGCGGCTGGATCAGGCGGCTGCGCGAGGCCGTTGCCACCGGGCTCACGGCGGAGGCCGCCGTCGAACGCGTGCAGAATGACGCGCGTGCCAAACTGCAGCGCCAGACCGATCCCTATATGCGCGAGCGCTTGCACGATCTCGACGACCTCGCCAATCGGCTTCTCCATCAACTCACCGGCCGCAGCTTCGTGACGGCCCATGCGGATTTGCCGGATAATTCGATCATCGTCGCCCGCAGCATGGGGCCTGCCGCTCTTCTCGACTACGACCGGGCCAAGCTGCGCGGTCTGGTGCTCGAAGACGCCGGCGCCTCGAGCCATGTCGCCATTGTCGCTCGGGCACTCGGCATAGCGGCGGTCGGTGAAGTCGCGAACATCATCGATTTTGTCGAGCCGGGCGATGCTCTGATCATCGATGGCGCCTCGGGCACGGTGCATGTGCGCCCGACCCCGGATGTCGAGCATGCCTATGCGGAGAAGGCACGGCTGCGTGCGCGCCGGCAGGAGCAATATCGCAAGCTCCGCGATGTCCCCGCCGTCACCAAGGACGGCGTGCCGATCGATCTGCATATGAACGCCGGGCTGTTGGTCGATCTTCAGCATGTGTCTGAGACGGGTGCGGCGTCGATCGGCCTGTTTCGCACCGAGATCCAGTTCATGGTGGCCTCGAAATTCCCGAGGATGCGCGAGCAGGAGACTTTTTACAAAGCGGTCTTGGCCGAGGCCGAGGGGAGGCCGATTACCTTTCGAACGCTCGATATAGGCTCCGATAAGGTTCTGCCTTATATGACCAAAGTCGAGGAGGAGAATCCGGCGCTCGGCTGGCGCGCGATCCGAATCGGCCTCGATCGGCCAGGCCTTTTGCGCATGCAGTTGCGATCGCTGTTGCGCGCTGCCGCTGGCAGGCAATTGCGGATCATGTTTCCGATGATCGCGACCATTGACGAATTCGAACGTGCTAAGGCACTTGTCGAACGCGAGGTCGCGTATCTGCGCCGGCACAATTATGTTCTGCCGAGCGATCTCAAGCTCGGCGTGATGGTCGAGGTACCGGCTCTGCTCTTGCAGCTCGACGAGCTTTGTACCCGCGTGGATTTCCTCTCGGTCGGGACGAACGACCTCATGCAATATCTTTTTGCCGCCGATCGTGACAATAAGCGGGTCGCGTCGCGTTACGATCCATTGTCGGTGCCGATCCTGCGCGCCCTGAAATGCGTTGTCGACAAGGCTCGCGAGCATGCCACGCCATTGAGCCTTTGTGGCGAGATGGGCGGTCATCCGATCGAGGCTCTGGCACTTTTGGCGATCGGCTTCCGCAGCCTCTCCATGTCGCCAGCCTGTATCGGGCCTGTGAAGGCGATGATCCTCGCTACCAATCTTGAGGCAGTGGCAGGCTTCGTGACATCGCTTCTCGATGTACCGACCGGCAGTCCGTCACTGCGCGCCCGATTGCACAAATTTGCTGAAGCCAATCGAATTCCGGTCTAACCGGGCAGCAAGAGCCGATTGCGCCCGCCTGTTCGACTCCCCATTTTCTGATCATCATGCTCCCAGAAGAAAAACTCGATCTCATCCTTCGCCGTCATGCCGAGATCTCGGATCGTCTCGCGGCAGGCCCCGAATCGGCGGTTTTCATTGCGCTGTCGCGCGAACTGGCCGAGATCGAGGCGGTCGCCATGGCGATCCGTGATTATCGCAACGAGCTGAAGGAGGTCGAAGGGATCGAGGCTTTGCTTGTCGATCCGAGCCTCGATGCCGAGATGCGCGAGCTCGCCGAGGCGGAGCGCGACGAGGCGAAAACTCGGCTCGTTCTGCTTGAAGAGAGGCTGCGGCTGGCGCTCCTGCCCAAGGATGCTGCCGACGAAAAGAGTGCCATTCTCGAAATTCGCGCCGGTACGGGCGGCGACGAGGCGTCTCTCTTCGCCGGCGATCTCTTCCGCATGTATCAGCGCTATGCCGAACTCAGGGGCTGGCGGGTCGAAGTGGTGTCGGCCAATGAAGGAACGATGGGCGGCTTCAAGGAAATCGTCGCCGAAATCCAAGGCCGTGGCGTCTTTGCGCGACTGAAGTTCGAATCGGGCGCACATCGCGTCCAGCGCGTGCCGGAAACGGAGACGCAAGGCCGCATCCACACCTCGGCGGCGACGGTCGCCGTGCTGCCCGAGGCGGAAGATGTCGACATTGAGATCAATGAGGCCGATCTCAAGATCGATACGATGCGTGCGCAAGGCGCCGGCGGCCAGCATGTCAATAAGACGGAATCGGCGATCCGTATCACCCATGTGCCGACGAACACGATCGTCTTCGTCCAGGACGAGCGCTCGCAGCACAAGAACAGGGCGCGCGCCATGTCGCTGCTGCGCGCCAAGCTCTATGACATGGAGCGACAGAAGCTCGACGCCGAACGCGCGGCCGACCGTCGTTCGCAAGTCGGCTCAGGCGACCGCTCGGAGCGCATCCGTACCTATAATTTCCCGCAAGGGCGGGTGACGGATCATCGCATCAATCTGACGCT
>DAIESR010000256.1 GCA_027346205.1 Beijerinckiaceae bacterium | reverse complement strand
CCGCCGGAATAACAACAGGAGCGGCTTGCGCCTCTGTGCCAATGGTTGCCGTTGGAGGCGGCGCCTCGCCCTTGACAGTCGGCGCGATAGCCTCGCGTGGCAATTCATTGGAAAGAGCAGCACTCGATCGCGGCACCGAGGGTTCAGCCTCCGGCGCCATGGCCTGTTCCAGCTCGGCTGGGGAGCTTGCTTCGATCTGGGGTTCGGGCTCCCGGTTCTGCCTCACGCCAAATGCCTGATCATCGGCGATGATCTTCCGAATCGAGGCCAGAATCTCTTCCATCGAAGGCTCATAGGCCTTGCGATCCGCGTCCCGCTTGTCCGGAGAAAGAGGGTTCAGCGCATTCATGATCTTCGACGCCTCTCAATTGGCCGATGGCCTTGCGGGATATGCCGTTGCAGACATGCGCCTGACGCGGCTGCGCCTGCCGAACATCATCCAACCTCGCGTAAGCTCTGCCCGCCGCAGCCGCCCGTTCGCATGCCTCAGAGCGATGCCCGTAGCCTATGGCGAGGTTAGTCCCGCGCCTTTGTCTCGGGCAAGGGCAGATCGGACGGCTTCTGTGGACGAGTTTAATTCCGCATCACCTGCCGGTCGATTTCGGCGCGACCCCATTGCGCGTCGCACCGAATCATCCCGCCACGGCGACCTTCATCCGTGTGATCGCATCAATTCAGCGCCCGTCCGGCGTGCGTAGGCCGAACCATTTGTCCTTCACCTGATCAAAATGCACCGTCGGATCATATTGATTGACATTCAAACGGAGATTGGAAGCGCCGAGCCGGCCGACGGATGCCATCACGACATAGGAGGCAACGACCCTGTCGCGCTGCGCCGAAACGAGACTGACGCGCGCGTTCAGCAAGGTCTGTTGCGCATTGAGCACGTCGAGCGTCGTGCGTTGGCCGACCTTCGCCTCCTCGCGCACGCCTTCAAGCGCGATCTCTGCCGCCTTGACAGCCGCTTCATTGGATTGGATGGCGGCCTTGGCCGATTGCAGAAGGCCCCAGCTCGTCACCACGGCCGCGCGCACGGCATCGCGCTGCAAATCGGCCTGAATACGCGCCTGAGTATAAAGCTCCTTGGCTTGGCGAACCTGGGCATCGACCGCGCCGCCCGTATAGAGCGGTATCGAGACTTGGCCCATGACCGCGCCATTGAAGGCCTTGACCCCCGGCTGATAGAAATAGTTCCAATCCCGCTCGACGCGGCCGCTGACGGTCATTGTCGGATAGAGCGCACCCTCGGCAAGCTTGACCTGCCGCGCTGCCGCATCGGCCGCATGCAAGGCGGCCTGAACTGTCGGATGCTCGGTCAATCCGACGGCAATCGCGGCTTGCAGCGTGCGCGGCAAGAGCGCTTCGATCGAGCGAGCCGGTTGAAGCCGGCGCGGCTGCGTTCCGATCACCTGGCGATAATTCGCTATGCTCGTCTGCAGATCGGCCTGGGCCGTAAAATAATCGGACCGCGCCGAAGCAAGGCTCGATTCGGCCTGGGCCACATCGGTGCGCGTCACTTCGCCGACATTGAAGCGATCGCGCGTCTGCCGCAACTGCTCCTCGAGAACGATGATATTATTCTTGCGCAGATCGAGGATCGCCGTATCGCGCAAGACGTTCATATAGGCAATCGCGCCATTTTGCAGAACCGCCCCCTCCGTGTTGCGGAGGAATTCGCGGGCGCTGAAAACCCTGCTCTCGGCTTGGCGCACACCATTGTAATTGCGATTGCCGTTGAAGACGGTCTGCGTCACCGTGAGCGCAAGTGAACCGGGATCTGTCAGCGTGTTCAAGCCCGGGCCTGCCCCGGAAGTCGCAAAATGGGTGACGCCATATTGGCCAGTCAAGCCGACGGTCGGCCGATAGGCGGCGGTCGCTTGCGGAACGGTCTCGTCATTGGCGCGCACCGCAGCACGCTGCTGATTGAGATCAGGATTACTGCGATAGGCACGCGCCAGCGCGTCGGACATGGTTTCGGCATGGGACGAATGGATCGAAAGAACGACGCCCGTCAGCCCGAGCGCAAGAGACAGGAGCAGCAGCGAGATCATACCCACCACACGTTCCTGCTTGTGCGCCGCCTCTCTGGACGCCGCCGAGCGACCGACGTCGACAGTGATGGCAGCGATCCTGCCAATTGCTAGACGTAGAAATTCCAAAACGTTGCCCCGCCAATCCGGCTCTGAGCCGCCAGGCCCGGAACCCGTCATCCAGGATCATTTTATCCTAGATAGTTCACTCGAGAGACCGACCCTTTGACATGACCTATGCCGGGCAAAGGCACATCAGCGCCCATATATCAGCTTATAATACCCCTCAACTGGGCGCGCCAAGCCTCTTATCATGCTTTAGAATTCAGAATTCCGTGACATGGCGCAAAAATGCGACAGCTGAGACAAATAGACACCGATCGGTAAATCGCCCGGCCGCCGCCGCCCGGACGCCACGCCCACAGTGGAATAGGCCAAACAATGGACCGGGCGACGCGCCAAGCACAGCGCTCAGAACACGAATTCTGCCGGCTTGCGGAACTCCGTCAACACCGAAGCCCCCGCGTCGAAGAGAATCACCGAGCTGATCCGGCCGGATTGACTTTCGAATCGGACGGCATGGCTTGCGCCAGCCCCCGGCGCTTCGGTCAGATGCTGTATGGTCAAAAGACGACCGGCCGGCCGCAATTGCTGGAACAGCCGATCGAGGCGACTTTCGACGGCCCCGTTCACGAAGATGACATCGAAAGGCCCTTCGGCCGCTGCGCCATCCGCCAATGGTCCGGTCAGAACATGAACCGCCGAAATTCCAATCGACGCGAGATTCGCTTTGATCATTCCCGACCGGGTCGGGCTCGATTCGAGCGCCACGACCTCTTTCGCCAGCCCGGCAAGGATCGCGGTCGAATAGCCTGTGGCCGAAGCAATATCGAGAATCTTGTCGCCGGGTTTGATCGCCGCTGCCTGCATGAGACGGGCGAGAACGGCGGGCGTCAGCAGAACACGGCTTTCCGTATCGGCCGGTTCCGGCGCGAGCTTCAGCGCCATGTCCGAATAGGCCACAGACGCCAATTCGGCAGGCAGGAAATTTTCTCGCGGCACGTCGAGAAAACGCGCAATAATAGCATGATTCGTGACATCGAACGTGCGGATCTGACAGTCGACCATGGTTCGCCGCAGAATGGCATCATCGGGCGTCGGTTCGACAAGAAGTGTAGCGGGCATGAATTTCGCCTTGTCCCTGATCCTGCGGTTCGGCTCGGGACGCCGGCCTGCGAAACGGCATGAGGCTCAAACGTTTCGCGCGAGGCGGCGCGGCTCCTGTCCCTATATCGAGGCCTCGCAGCGCCGCGTTATAGGTCGGCGCGACCTAGCTGTCCATCGCTGCCGAAGCGTCCGCGTGCCGGGTGGTCCACAGGTGCGCCCGGCCGCATCCGCGTATTGGAATTCCAATGCCGGTGTGGCGCCGCGGCGGAGCAAAATTCACCGCGCGCCTCGGAACGGCCCAGTTACGTGGTAACCCCCCAATGTCAGCGATGCGAGAGTGCTTCCAGCTGGTCGATTGCAAATGCGAGGATTGACTAAATGGCCGAGGCTTCCCCGACCGAACATTTCGAACATGTAGAACACGCCGAACATGCCGCGCATTCGGGTGATTCGTTTCTCGCCCTCGTGTCGGTCACGATCGCCATACTGGCGGTCTTCGCCGCAAGCGTGGGCAGTCTCGAGACGATCGAAACCGCCGCCACGATCAACGCCAAGAACGATGCCGTCCTCTTGCAAAACAAGGCGACCGACACCTGGAACTTCTTTCAGGCGAAGAGCATCAAGAAGAACATGTATCAGATTGCCGCGAGCGCCGGCAGTGGTCCCGTCGACGACTTCAAGAAACAAGCCAAACGTTATGGCGAGGATGAAAAAGAGCTGCACAACAAAGGTCAGTCATTGGAACATCAGACCGAGGCCAAGCTCTCGGAGAGCGAGCACCATGAACATCGCCATCACGTGCTGACGATCGCCGTCACTTTGCTGCATGTCGCCATCGCGATCGCCACGCTTTCGATCATCATGCGCGGGGCGCGCTGGCCCTGGTACAGTGCCCTCGGCCTCGGCGTCGTCGGCATGCTCGCCGCGGCCACAGCCTATATTTGAACCAAAATCGCCGCGCCCTTCCAGACGCGGCGACACTTCATGAATGCTCCTGCTCCTCAGCGCGAGACGTAGGCTGGCGCCTCCGTCGGCGGACCAACGCGCACCCAGGTGTTCTCATCGGTCTGCGATTGACGCTTAACGAAACGATAAGGCGTTTGCGTCCAAGGCCTGACCTTGTCGGAGAGATTATCGAGGATGAATTCTCCGTGATTGGATTTCAAAGTGAGAATGGCGTGGCCTTCGTCATGCTCGTCCTTGACCACTGTGATCAGCAGCGCCTGACGCGGGAAACCGCGCGCAATCAGAAGCCGCCGCTTCAACAGCGCATAATCCTCGCAGTCGCCCTTGCCGTCCATCGGATAGTCCCATTGGTCGGCGACCCCCCAATGGTCCTCGTCCGAGACCGGCTGGATCGTCGTATTGACCCAAGCATTGATACGGGAAATCTCCTGCCAGGCATGCGCCGAGAGATTAATGTCGGTCGCCGGCAAGGTCCCATGGTCGCATTCGCCGGAATAGCGCTGGCAGAAGCCGATCCAGCCATAGGGCACGCTGGTGATTTCTCCAACCGCCGCATAGGTCGCCTCGACCACCGGCAACGGTGGCAGGGCCGCGGACTGAGCCGCCGCCCCCCCTTGCAATGCCAAAACCCCCGACATCAAAAAAGCCGCCGCCGCCAGCGGTTTTCCCCAAGCCACGAGCATATTCATCGTCCCCTGCTTTCGTGGGGACAAGATTGTCTCGGGCCTTTTGCAGGTGGCCTAAGTAAATAGATTGGATTTTATCGAAATGACTTCTTCGAATTCGAATGACATCCAAGTATAATTTCGCTTTTATTGAATCCGTCGAATTTTATCGAAATTCGAGGAAACGGGTTACCGATGCCCCGGGTAGCCCGCCGGCTCGGGCAGATCCTTGAGACCCTTGCGGCCGGTATTTGGTCGCCAATATTTCAGCGGCGAAATATTGTGCCCTTGCCGCATCTTCACCCATGCCATGATCTCCGCCCATATGATGCTGGGAGCATATGATGCGAAGCAGATGATCGAGCGGCAAGGAAGCCCCCGGAGACGAATGTGACCCTCATACCCGTTGCCTCAGTCGCGGA
>DAIESR010000246.1 GCA_027346205.1 Beijerinckiaceae bacterium | reverse complement strand
GGCGTCATGAAAGGATTCCGGCGGGATTTTCGAGAAGCGAGGCTAGAGCCGATCCCGATCATATGGAATCGCATTCTCAGCACATCGGTTATCGTCGATATGCCAAAAAACGATCCACATGGTCGGGACGAATCGGCTTTGCTTCATAGGGATAGAGCATAGCTTCGGAGACTTGGCGCAGTTCGAAGAACGCCTACGTCAAACCAAAGGTTTAAGGTGCAGCTGCAATTCGATCTCATGCCATGGCGCTGAGAGATTTGGCGGCCCTCAGCCACGAAAAAAAGGAAGCCAGGAATGGCGGCTCCGGCGCCGCAGGCAGCAGATCAAGAGGTCAGGTGGCGGCTCGAGCTTGCCGACGAGACAGCAACCATCGCGCTCGCCGCGGAGGTCACGGGCTGGGTCGGACCGAACGATCTCGTGACCTTGTCCGGCGACCTCGGCGCTGGAAAGACGACCTTTGCGCGGGCGCTCATCCGCGCGCTGATGCGCGATCCCGATCTCGAAGTGCCGAGCCCAACCTTCACTTTGATGCAGGTTTATGAAAGCGGTGGCTATCCTGTCGTACATGCCGATCTCTATCGAATCGCGCGGCCCGAAGAGCTTGCCCAACTCGGCTGGGACGAAGCGTCGGAAGGCGCGCTTGTCATCGTCGAATGGCCGGAGCGCGCCGGCCCCTATTTGAATGCCGATCGGCTCGATATTGCTTTCGCCATCGATCCAGCCCGCGGCCCCGATTATCGCACCGCGACCCTGACGGGCATCGGTGCGCTCGCACCGCGGTTGAAGCTCGTCCATGCGATCGATAGGCTTCTCGGCAACGCTGGCTGGCACGAGGCAACGCGCATTCCCATGCAGGGGGATGCCTCCACGCGCGCTTATGAAAGGCTGCGCAAGCCGGATGGCACCACGGCGATTCTCATGATCTCGCCGCCGCGCGCCGATGGCCCGCCCCTGCGCGCCGGCAAGTCTTATAGCGCGCTCGCGCATCTCGCCGAGGACATCTCGGCTTTCGCCGCGATCGACAAAGGCTTGCGCGCCGCCGGACTTTCCGCGCCGGAGATTCTCGCGCTCGATCGCTCAGCCGGCGTCGCCGTGCTCGAGGATTTCGGCGTCGAGGGCGTCGTCAGTGATGAGGGCATCATCCTCGAACGCTATGCCGAGGCGGTCGCAGCGCTCGCGCATCTGCACCATTCTCCTCTGCCCGATACGCTGCCAATCGACGATCAGCTGACCTATCGCATCCCGCCCTACGACACGGACGCGCTGACCATAGAGGTCGAATTGCTGCTCGATTGGTATGTGCCGCATGTTGCGCATACGACGCTGACCTCGGGCGCCAAGGCCACATTCGTCAATCTCTGGCGGTATGCGCTACGCGACATTGTCGCGGCGGTCCCGACCTGGACTTTGCGCGACTATCATTCGCCGAACCTGCTTTGGCTCGCCGAACGCACCGGCATCGCCCGGATCGGCATGATCGATTTCCAGGATTGCGTGCTCGGCCACCCTGCCTATGATGTCGTATCTCTGTTGCAGGATGCGCGCATTGATGTGCCGGACGAGATGGAACTGCGGCTGCTCGGCCATTATGCGCAATTGCGCCAGGCGGCCAACACCCATTTCGACACCACGCATTTCGATATGGCGGGCTTTGCCAGCGCCTATGCCGTTCTCGGCGCGCAGCGCGCGACCAAGATCCTCGGCATTTTCGCCCGCCTCGACAAGCGCGATCACAAGCCGCACTATCTCGCGCATCTGCCGCGGATCGAAAGATATTTGGTGAAGGACCTGGCCCATCCACACTTGGCGGAACTGCGCGGCTGGTATGAGACGCATCTTCCGTCTCTCTTCGCGCAAAGCACTGAGATGGTCGCGCCGCAGTGAGTTCTTTCATGCCCGCGAAAGCCATGGTCTTCGCGGCGGGGCTCGGGACCCGCATGCGCCCGATCACGGATAACCTGCCTAAGCCGCTCGTCAAAGTCGTCGGCAAGCCGCTGATCGATCATGTGCTCGACCGTTTCGTCGAAGCGGGCGTCGAAAGTGCGATCGTCAATGTGCATTATCACGCCGACCAGCTGGAGACGCATCTGGCGACTCGGCAGGCGCCGAAGATCACCATTTCCGACGAGCGGGCGAAATTGCTCGAACAGGGCGGCGGCATCCGCAAGGCCCTGCCTCTGCTCGGCGACGCACCCTTCTTTCTGTGCAACACGGATTCCTTCTGGGTGGAAGGACCGCGACCCAATCTGCCGCGCTTCGCCGCCGCCTGGAACCCGGAGAAGATGGATATTCTTCTGCTCGTCGCAGCAATGGCGACAAGCGTCGGGGTCGATTGGCTCGGCGATTTCACCATGGACGCCTTCGGTCGGTTGACAAGGCGCGAGGAACACAGGGTCGCGCCCTTCGTCTATACGGGCGTCGGCATCGTCAAACCCGAACTCTTCAAACATGCGACGGAGGACGTCTTCCGCCTTTCGCCTTATTTCGACATGGCCGCCGCGGCTGGGAGACTATACGGCCTAAGGCTCGATGGACTCTGGTTCCATGTCGGCACGCCGCAGGCGATCGAGGAGGCCGAGCGGACCATCGCCCGATCTATCCTCTGACGCGCAGCTATCTCGTCACCTTGTCGATCCAGGCGAGATAGCCGCCAAAGCCCTGCTCGATCGGCAGCATGACGATCTCCGGCGTTTCATAGCTGTGCAGAGAAAGAATGGTCTTTTCAGCCTCGGCGTAATCGGCGCGCTTGATCTTGCAGACGAGAAGAATCTCGGCCGCCTCTTCGATCTTGCCCTGCCATTCATAGACGCTCTCGATCGGGAGCATCTGGACACAGGCAGCGAGCCGAAGTTCGACGAGCGCGCGCGCCAGCGCCTTGGCCTGCTCGCGATCGGCGCAGCTTGTCAGCAAGACGGCGTAGGCCATGAGGGCTCCTTTGAAGATCACACCGCGAAGATCGTGCCGCAACTCGCATTTGCACGCGCATCAGGCTATATTGCAGCCATGGCGACAGCGAGTCCCGTGCAGCGAAAAGAGCGTAAGCGCAAGGACGCCACGGCGAGCCCTGCCGTCAAAGGCGCGCTGGCCGCGGCCGAAGATCTTTGCCGCCATCATGGCGTCAAACTGACGGCGAGCCGCCGCCTGATCCTCGAAATCCTCGCCCGTGAGGGGCGCCCCCTCGGCGCCTATGACATGATCGAGAAAGTGGCGGACGCGACAGGCAAGCACCCGGCTCCGGTCTCGATCTATCGGGCGCTCGATTTCCTGCTCGAAAACGGCCTCGTCCATAGGCTTGCCTCGCGCAATGCCTATCTCGCCTGCGGACATGGCCATGGTTCGCAGGATCTCGTGGTCTTCCTCATTTGCGAAAGCTGCGGCCAGGTGGTCGAGGCGACTTCCGATGCCTTGCACCGCGACCTCGCAGCGATCGCCGAGACGACGCATTTCGCGCCGCGCAGCCAGGTGATGGAAATCGCCGGGCGATGCCGCACCTGCGGCAAAACTCAAGCTTGAAGCCCATTTTCACAAATGCCGGTATGGCATGGAGATTGTTAGGGCGTTGCCGTTCAGCCTTAGGAAAAGCAAGGCCTTAAGCTGAGGAGCATCTCCAATGTCATCCGCTTTTATGTCGACGCGTTCTTACGAACTTATCAAGCAAGCTATTGAACAGAAAAAGCAGCTAAGTCTCCAATATCATGGCTATACGCGCACCCTCTGCCCCTATGTCCTCGGGAAAAACAAACACGGCAAAGAGCGCGCTCTGGCCCTTCTGGTCCTCAATACGCCCTCTGGTCCGCTCGCCGGCGGTTGGGAATGTCTGGATCTCGACCATGTCTGGAATATAAAATTCAGCGATGGCGCATGGGTCGCTGCGCCGAGCGGTGCACGGCCGGACTGCGACATCGCGAACGTCGAGATCGACGTCGAAGCGACCGCCGCCTGAGGTATAAAAGCGCATAGCGATAAGCAGGCATCCGGCACGCCGGATGCCTCATTTCTCGCAGATAAGATTGAGATTTCGTCCGCAGGCCCCGCATGGAAAAAAGGCGCAACTACCGCGACCCCAAAGAGCCTCTCGAGTTCCATCAAATCCCGCTCGAAAAGGCGGACGAACTCGAAACCCATCCTGGCGTGCTCGCCGCGATCAATGCCGTGGCGACGGAAAGCCGTCCAGCCATGACCGTCTGGAAAGCGCCGACTGGTACGGAATGCGACCATATCGTCATGGCGCTCGACGAATATATCTACCTCGGCGATTTCCCCGCGACGAAAGACAATTGCTACGCCTGGGGCCAGGACGAGGTGAGGTTGTAAGGACGAGGCGAACGATAATGCTCGTGTGGGTCCACTATGCGAAAAACGGTTGGCCGGAGAAAGAATTTCTCGGAGATTTTGAGACCTTCAGCGCGGCACTCATCAGTTTCAACGAGAATGCAGCGCCAAGAAAATTCGGGCGCCATTTCAAAGCCACCCCAAACAATGAATTTGTTGAGATCGGGCCATCTCTAAAATCCGAGGATGGCGATGAGCTTCTCTTGATGGATGAATGAGTCGGGCATCATCCCCAAATTGCCTAGAGCGGGATGAGGAAAAGTGTGAGCGGTTTTCCGCTCACATCCCGCTCTAAGCTTTTAGAATCGATCACGTTCATGATTTTGGATTGATTCAATCCAAAATCATCGTGATCTAGGACGCAATTTGTCCTCATAAGCGCTGGCGCCACCGAAAAGCGCCCCATGGCGATCTAAAAATATCCGACAGGGCCCGAGGCCGACGACATCGTGATGGCGATCGAAGAATATATTCACGTCGGCGATTTCCCGGCGACGAAGGACAATTGCTACGCCTGGGGCCAGGACGAGGTGAGGCTGTAATCGGTAGTCTCCACTATCCGCAAGCCTCAATTGGTGACCGTTTCAGGCTTTGGGCTTTGTACGCTTAGACAGACGCGTCAAAATGGCTTCGTAATCAACAAGCATTTCCTTGAGTTCTTGAAGCCCCTCAAGGTCAACATCGGCACTGATTTGGAGGCGTCCACCAGTCTGCAAGACATTAAATTTGTTCTCGCCTTGCCCCCAAGCGCTATTGGCATCCACACGCGGCGGATTACTCCCTACCGGCGGAAACGGCGGAGGTGCTGGCGGATCAACTACTGTGGTTTCTGTGATTGGGACACCAGTGTTGCTACCAAATACCTGAACGTGAGCGCCGTCGGGGAAAATCCCGATGACCTTCCGAGGCGGCTTGAACTGATCGATGCCACCAGAAGTCCACTGAATATAGTCTCCAACCTTTATCTCGGGAGGAGGCACGTTTTGTTGTTCTACGTCGACATGCTCCGAACGACTATCAACCGATAATTTATCAGGCTCAGACAACCCTACGAACGCAATAGTTTCGTCATAGACTTTCAGGAATTTTATTGCTCCGTCTTGGCTGAACCCCTCCTTCAGAACCAATACGTCAAGGCAAATAGGGTCTGGAGGACGATCCTGCCCCCACGCCTGCCAATGGACTTCAATCTGCTTCGGCTTAAGAGCGGCTCGTTTCAGCACCTCTCGTTTAACGTTGTCTTGTTGCGCGCGAAGATAAGTCCGAGCGTCTTCGCTGACTGTTAACTGAGCATCCTTGCCACGCTCCGAATCTAAAAGGCCGAAAGCCTTTAAAGCAGCGACCGTTTGAAGCGCCTGACTGCCGTTCGGCGCCATCCCCCACGCCAAACCCGCCTTGCCCACTGGAGCCGGGTGCCGCTTGAAATATTCCTCAAATGCAGTCAGCCGCTGAATAGCGGTTTTCAACGGGATAAACGGGTACCCCGGACTGCGGTCTCGTTTCGCCTTTTTATCCAAGTCGATGTCTGACATTCGCGCCTCCCATCGAGCGTTACATCATTTAACTAATGATTTTTTACTGCAAATGGGCTTGACGCGCAATCATTAAAATGGAATAGGGGAGACCGGAAAGGAGTTATCCGATGCCCAGAAGGGAGAGAGCCCCACGTTGGCGCCGACGACGGTGGGGCAATGACAACAGGGGCCGCGTTCCCAGGCAAAACTAGGAAAACGCGGCCCACAATTGGCTCTTACGAAGCTTGGGGATTGGTCTAACGGTAGGATGCCCGGCCTACAATCGCGGCGATCCCGGTTCGAATCCGGGCCCCCAAGACCCGAATTAGAAGCGCCGGGGTGTTACAGCACCCTGGCGCCTAATTTCCGCCCGCGGATTAGTCCCGTGGGCTTTGACAATAACTGTTTATATAACAAATCCATCGCAGAC
>DAIESR010000212.1 GCA_027346205.1 Beijerinckiaceae bacterium | reverse complement strand
TATGCGCCGAACGATCCGAGCCTGGTGCAGACGCTCTACAAGAAAAACGTGTCGATCTCGGCGAAGCCGCCGTCGGACGGCAACAGTTGGCTCGTGACCTTGCTCGTCAACGGTCTGCCGCTCATCGCCTTTCTCGGCGTTTGGATATTTCTGTCCCGGCAAATGCAGGGGGCCGGCGGGAAAGCCATGGGCTTTGGCAAGTCCAAGGCGAAATTGCTGACGGAGGCGCATGGCCGCGTCACGTTCGAGGATGTGGCCGGCGTTGACGAGGCCAAGGAGGATTTGCAGGAGATCGTGGAATTCCTCCGCGATCCGCAGAAATTCCAACGGCTCGGCGGCCGAATCCCGCGCGGCGTGCTGCTCGTTGGGCCGCCGGGCACCGGCAAGACCTTGCTCGCCCGTGCGATCGCCGGCGAAGCGAACGTGCCCTTCTTCACCATCTCGGGTTCGGACTTCGTTGAAATGTTCGTCGGCGTCGGCGCGAGCCGCGTCCGCGACATGTTCGAGCAGGCGAAGAAGAATGCGCCCTGCATCATCTTCATCGATGAGATCGATGCGGTCGGCCGCCATCGCGGCGCCGGTCTCGGCGGCGGCAATGACGAGCGCGAGCAGACCTTGAACCAGCTGCTCGTGGAAATGGACGGCTTCGATGCGAATGAAGGGATCATCCTGATCGCGGCGACGAACCGGCCTGACGTGCTCGATCCGGCTCTGTTGCGGCCTGGCCGCTTCGACCGACAGATCGTCGTGCCCAATCCCGATGTGATCGGTCGCGAGCGCATCCTTAAAGTGCATGTGCGCAAAGTGCCGCTTTCGCCCGATGTCGATCTCAAGACGGTGGCGCGCGGCACGCCCGGATTTTCCGGCGCCGATCTCATGAATCTCGTCAACGAGGCGGCTCTGCTCGCGGCGCGCCGCGGCAAGCGTATCGTTACCATGGCGGAGTTCGAGGACGCCAAGGACAAGATCATGATGGGCGCGGAGCGCCGTACGCTCGTCATGACCGAGCAGGAGAAGATCCTGACCGCGTATCACGAGGGCGGCCATGCGATCGTCGCGCTCAACGTCCCGGCCACCGATCCGGTGCATAAGGCCACGATCATTCCGCGCGGCCGCGCTCTCGGCATGGTCATGCAGCTGCCGGAGCGTGACAAGCTCTCGATGAGCTATGAGCAGATGACCTCGCGGCTCGCCGTGCTGATGGGCGGTCGCGTGTCGGAAGAGATCGTCTTCGGCAAGGACAAGGTTACGTCCGGTGCCCAGTCGGACATCGAGCAGGCGACCAAGCTCGCGCGCGCCATGGTTACGCGCTGGGGCTTCTCCGACGAACTCGGCACCGTCATGTATGGCGAAAATCAGGAAGAGGTTTTCCTCGGCTATTCGATGGGTCGGCAGCAGAATATTTCGGAATCGACCTCGCAGAAGATCGATGCTGAAGTCCGCCGCCTCGTCGAATCTGGGCTCGCCGATGCGACGCGGATCATCACCGAGAAGCGCAATGAGCTGGAGATTCTTGCCAAGGGCCTGCTCGAATATGAGACGCTGACGGGCGACGAGATTATGGCGCTGTTCCAGGGCCGTCCGCCTGTGCGCGACTCGGGCGACGCTGCGCCGCCGCCGCCACCACGGCCCTCTCCGGTGCCGACGACGGGCTCCAACCGGCCGAAGCCTGGCCCGGAGCCTGGGCTCGAGCCGCAGCCCCAGGTGTGAGATTTGCGACGGCCTTCTCCCCTGGCGGGAGAAGGTGCCGAGCGTAGCGAGGCGGATGACGGAGGTCTTCACATCCTTGCATCGCCAATATCGAGCCGATTGCAAGGGAGGCGCTGTCGGCCGGTCGATTCGGCTCTGGCGTGAAGGCCAGGAACGAACATGTGCTTCCTTGCAGTTAGGCCGAGACGTGCCGAAGGCGAAGCCGTCATTGGACATGATGACCTTCACATTCGCGTGACATCGCGGCCGCGTCTATTTGGCTTTTTTCGCAGCGGGTTTGGCCGCCGCTTTCGTGGCGGCGTTTTTCCCGGGCAAGATGTCGTAGACGCGCTCCGGCGGCCGGCACAGGACGGCGCCCTTCTCGCTGACGACGATCGGCCGTTCGATTAGGATCGGATGCGCGATCATGGCGTCGATGAGCGTGGCATCGGTGAGCGTATCATCGCCCAACCCTAATTCGTCATAAGGTGTCCCGCGTCGGCGCAACAACTCGCGCGGCTTCATCTTCATCTGTTTGAGAAGATCGGTGAGTGCCGCCTTTGTCGGCGGCTCCTTGAGATAAAGGATGATCGCCGGCTCGATCCCCGCTTCACGCAGGAAGCCCAGCACTTTGCGCGACGTGCCGCAGGACGGATTATGATAGATGGTGACGCTCATGATGGCGATGCTACGTCGACACCTTGCGTCTCGCCAGTTCAAAAAATAGCGTCACGAATAGAATAATGCAAAAATCCGGCGTTCCTCGACGGAACGCCGGTTGGCATGGATCGTGAGCTGAAGATCATGACCTTCGACCGCGACTTGGGCCGGATCTTTCGGCGGTAGGGGGTGCCGCCGCATATGGAATCGCTCGCGATCCATATGG
>DAIESR010000316.1 GCA_027346205.1 Beijerinckiaceae bacterium | reverse complement strand
CTTCGGCGGGGCGATCCAGCTCGCCGGCGAGGTGCGCGCCAAGGCCAATCGGCGCCAGACGCGCTCGGATTGGATGGGGATCGAGCGCGAACGCGGGATTTCGGTCGTCACTTCGGTGATGACTTTCGAATATGACGGCTGCGTCTACAATCTCCTCGACACGCCGGGGCATGAGGACTTTTCGGAAGACACTTACCGCACGCTGACGGCGGTCGATTCGGCGATCATGGTGATCGATGCGGCGAAAGGCATAGAGGCGCGCACCCGCAAGCTTTTCGAGGTCTGCCGCCTGCGCGACATTCCGATCGTTACTTTCATCAATAAGCTCGATCGCGAGACGCGCGATCCCTTCGATCTGCTCGACGAGATCGAAAAGACCTTGGCGCTCGATGTCGCGCCCGTCACCTGGCCGCTCGGCCGCGGTCGCGATTTCGCGGGCACCTATGATCTGCGCCGCAATCTCGTGCGCCGTGTCGATGCCGACGCCGCTCCGATCGAGGTCGAAGGGCCGAATGATCCTTTCATCAAAGGCCTGTTGCCGGCCGATGTCTTCGCCGAGACGTGCGATCAGATCGAGCTGGCGCGCGAGGCTCTGAAGCCCTTCGATCGCGAAGCCTTTCTCGAAGGCCATTTGACGCCGGTCTTTTTCGGCAGCGCTTTGCGCAATTTCGGCGTCCGCGATCTGATCGATGCTCTGGGCCAATTCGCGCCGCCGCCACATGGGCTCGAGGCGGCCTCGCGCAAGGTCGAGGCGGAGGAAAACAAGCTCACCGGCTTTGTCTTCAAGATCCAGGCGAACATGGACCCGAACCACCGCGACCGCATCGCTTTCCTGCGCATCTGCTCAGGCCGGCTGACACGCGGCATGAAGGTGAAGCTGGTGCGCACAGCGAAGAATATGGCGCTCAATGCGCCGCAATTCTTCTTCGCTCAGGATCGGCAGCTTGCCGAAGAAGCGTTCGCTGGAGATGTGGTCGGCATTCCCAATCATGGCACGTTGCGCATCGGTGACACTTTGACGGAAGGCGAGGATCTGGTCTTTCGCGGCGTCCCGAGCTTCGCCCCCGAGATCCTGCGTCGCGTGAAGATCGGCGATGCGATGAAGGCGAAGAAATTGCGCGAAGCGTTGCAACAGATGGCGGAGGAGGGGGTCATTCAGCTCTTTCTGCCGAATGACGGATCGAGCGCCATGGTCGGCGTCGTCGGCGCGCTGCAGCTCGATGTGCTGGCCGAGCGGCTCGCAGCCGAATATGGGCTCTATGCGTCCTTCGAGAGCTCACGTTTCGAGCTTGCGCGCTGGGTCGAGGCGGAAAGCGCAGTGGAACTCGAGAAATTCACCCGCGCCTATCCGTCCTCGATGGCGGTCGATCTCGACCATGCGCCGGTCTATCTCGCGGCTTCGGCCTGGGATCTGCGCTATGAACAGGAGAAATGGCCGGACATCAAATTTTCGGATGTGAAGGATTATCAGAAATCGGCCGCCTAGATCGGCATCGATCATCCGCAATATCATCTTTGCTTTTTAATCGAATAATGCTCGGGGGGACTTTCGACATTGCGCCAACAATCTTGCCAACATCCTTTCGTATAGGAATATGCTGAAAGATTGTCGTCATTTCAGCGGCAGATGCCGCCGCATGAGGTCATACTCGTGCCAAATGAGGCCCATTACGACGATATCGAATATCGTCAGCATGATCAGCCCAAAGCCATGCGTGTAACTGAAGCGATAGAGCTGATAGATGACGAACAGACCTAAGACAATCAAGGATGCGGGATATGACCAGAGTTTGTTTCGGAGCAGGCCGACGACAAGAAACACTTTCACGAGGCCGTGGCTCAATAAATAGAACGCATAAAAACTCCTGGTCTGCACAGAGAAATGGTGTGCCATAGCGAGCAAATGCGTGGCGATGAAATCATGGGGGTCCTCGATCAACTCGGCCTGAGTGATCGCGTTCACAAAACGCACAATACTGCTGGTGTTTACCAAGGCGAGCGCAACCCCACCCAAACATTCAAGCAATGCATCAGCGCCCTTGAGCAGGACGCTCACCCGAAACATCTGATGAATTTGGTGTTCATTCAATCGCATGTCGAAATGACCTGCATTACACCGGGAGCACATGATGCCAATGGATCAGGTAATCACGCATTGGGTCAACTCTCTTGCTGGCAGCAACGGTGCCCTGGACTCCTTCATGATCCTGGTAAGTCTTTTCGGCGTACCGCTTCTGAGATTATCGCTACGGTGCTGCAATGGTGGGTCCAGCGTGAACGGATGCTTGTCAGACATGCTTGCGTTGCCGCCGGACTGTCATTCGTCATAGGCCTCGCGCTTAACCAAATCATTCTTTTGTTCGTCCATCGGGTCCGTCCCTACAATGTGGGTGTGACGCATCTCATTATCCGTCCTAGCGGCGATTGGTCATTCCCGTCTGATCACGCGACTGCGACCTTCGCTATTGCCGTGGCTTTTCTACTCCAACACCTGCGGCGACGCGGCTTTGCCTATCTGGCAGCAGCTTTGCTCGTGTGCTTTTCGCGTATCTACGTAGGAACGCACTATGCCACCGACGTACTCGGCGGAGCAGCTATGGGGATCTTTGCGGCCATCGTTGTCCGCGCCTTCTATCGGAAAGGGACAAGGGTGGACCAGCTGATCACGGGCATCTTGTAGATACTGGCATCTGCCGGCCACGCCAGCATGGTGATCGCGTGGGAGACCAGAGCATGTTCTGGAAAAGTTGGCAGACTTTTCGGGGACATGCCCTTAGAACGCGTCCAAATAGCCCTGTTTCGATGCGATCGTGAGCCACAAGATCTCGATGTCGAACCAAAGCGACCAATGGTCGATGTAATAGAGGTCATATTCCACGCGGGCGCGGATCTTTTCTTCGCTCACCCCGCCACGGCAGCCGTTGATCTGCGCCCAGCCGGTGATGCCCGGCTTCACATTATGGCGGCGCGTATAAAGTGCGATGGTGGGCTCGAACATCTGGTCGTGGACGACGGCCATCGGACGTGGTCCGACGAGCGACATCTCACCTCGAATCACATTCAAGAGCTGCGGCAATTCATCGATATTGTGCCGACGAAGCAAGGCGCCGACGCGGGTCACCCGCGCATCGTTCCTTGACGTGATGGCGATGAGCTTCGATCCATCTTCGCAGGTGGTCATGGAGCGAAATTTGAAGATCCGGAACGGCTGCTGATTGAAGCCATAGCGATGCTGGCGGAAGATGATAGGCCCAGGGCTGTCGAGCTTGATTGCCACCGCGACCATCAAAAAGAGCGGCGCGAGGATGATGAGGCCGAGCGAGGCTAAGACGAGATCGAACAATCGCTTGGCGAAGCGCGCCGATGGCGACAGCGGCATGTCCACGAGATTGAGGCTGGAGATCGGACCGATCCTCGCGATGTGCGCATTGCAGAAGCGGTCGAGGATTTTGTCCGGCCCGAGATGGATCGCCGCCGGTATGCCCAGAAACGCATTGACGGCCGTTTCGATCGTCACCTTGTCCGACCAGGGAACGAGCACATAGACGTCGTCGGGCGCGAGAACCCGGGCATAGGCGCGCGCCAAGGCGAGATCTTCATAGAGGCTGTCCGGCCCGCGCAGCACCGAGGCGGCGACGATATGGATGCCGAGGTGATGCCCCTCGAACCGTTTGGTGAAGGCTTCGATCTCGGCCTCGAAGCCGAAGAGGAAAATGCGCTTGGCTGCCACATGGCCGCGTGCCGCGCTGGCGCCAACCCCAAGGGCGAGGCCGAGGCGTGCGAGAACCACGCCAGCGAACCCGAGACAAAACATGCTCGCGATCGGCAGAAGCGTGGAGTCGGCGGCTGGCGTGAACGACAAGGCCAGAACCAGCGCGATGAGGAAGCTGATGCACCAGGGTGTAAAGGTGCGACGGAGCTGATCAGCGGCATTCAGATAATGCGCAACCGCATAGTCGTTGCGTATGGCGCTGACCGCGACGAAGAAAAAGGCGGCGAGCAGGCCGAGCGGAAGCAGGACATCGCCGATGCCGCGGCCATCGCCGCGCGCGAGATTGTGGGCGGCGGCGGCGAGGGCCGCACTCGCCAAGGCGGCGAGAAAATCCGCGCCGGCAGCCAGGATGGTAAAGCCGCCGCGGAGCCGCTTTGTTTTTTTCCGCAATTTCCCGCCCGCGAGAGATGCGGGGCCGAAGGCTGAGCCTGTTTCGGTATGAAACAATCTCGCGACATCGAACAGATTTGGCAAAGCACTGTCCCAGGAAGACACAGAATCGGGCCTCAGGGAAAGCTCCGGATGGCCGCTATCGACTCGCAGTTCCAAGGCAGCAAGCGCTATGCCCGAGGGCCGGAAAGAGCACCTCGCCCGATGCGTTTGGCCGCGCTCCGCGGTAGGGTCGTGCTGCGTCGTCCGGCGACAGCCTCTTGACGCTCGCGGCCTGCCGAAGCATCGTCGGCAGGCAATGCAAAAAAGCGCAGCGACCGAAAGGCAGGACATGCGAAAATTTCATGATGGCGCAGCCGTCCTCGCTCGCAAGGCCGTTTCGCTTCTGGCCGGGGGTGTGATGGCCGCGGTTTTTGGCTGCTCTTCTTTTGCTGCTTTGGCGCGTCCGCTGGTGCCGGCCGAGCACCGCTATGATTATTATTCCGGGCGCCTGCCTTCATGCGGCGATCCCTATGTCTTCGAGCGCATTCAGTCGCGGTTTCACGATCGCGAGAGCGAGTTCTGGAAATCTGGTCTCGAAATCCTCGGTTTCGACGAAGTGCGCGAGGTCGGGATGCGCAGCAATGGCTTGGATTATATTCCGCGCCGCTATTGCATGGCGCGCGCGCATATGAACAATCAATCGGTGCGCACGGTCTCTTATGCCATAGCCGAGGGCATGGGCATCATCGGCTTTGGGTTCGGCGTTGACTGGTGCGTCGCGGGGCTCGACCGCAATTATGCGGATGCGCCGAATTGCAAAATGGCGCGGCCCTGAGGCTGCGCCAGATCGCAAGCCGGGATCATTCGCGCGTCGTCCTTTTTTCGAGATCATGTGTCAGCTGGAGATCACAGCATATGAAAATTGCGACCAGGTTCTGTGTCGCCGCGGGGGCGGCGCTGCTTCTCCTCGGATTGGCGAGTATGCCGAAGGAGGCCGTGGCGCAAGGCACGGCAAGGGGCGAGAATTGCATCCTCGATCATTGCGCCGATAAAAAGCCTCTGCCGGCCGGGCCTGAAATAAAAGCAGATGGTGTGGCAAAGCCCGCATCTCAGCCTGCTCTCGGCGGCAAGCCGAACCCGACCGCCTATGCCGCCCGTCCGCGCGGGTCGAATGCGCCGGGCGATTTCGACTTCTATGTGCTGTCGTTGTCCTGGTCGCCCGGCTTTTGCGCGACGGGCGGCGCGCAACGCGCCCGGGCGCAATGCGCGGCCGGTGCCAATCTCGGCTTCGTCGTGCATGGGCTCTGGCCGCAATACACGCACGGCTATCCGTCGGACTGCGGTCCCGCCGCCCGTTCGCCGTCACGCATCGCCTTGCAGGGCGTGAAAGGGCTCTATCCGGACGAAGGGCTCGCCCGCTATGAATGGCGCAAGCATGGGACTTGTTCCGGCAAGAGCCCGACGGATTATTTTGCCGATGTGCGCCGCGCGCGTGAGGCGATCACCATTCCGCCGCCATTCGGCAAAGCGCATGAGGGGCAGAGCTGGACGCCAGTCGATATTCAGCGCGCCTTCATTGCCGCCAATCCACGCCTGCGGCCGGGCATGCTCGCGGTCGAATGTTCGAAAGCCGTGCTGCGTGAAGTACGGATCTGTTTCTCCAAGGATTTGCGCAATTTCGTCGCTTGCCCGGAGGTTGCCCGGCATTTCTGCTATGCGCGGCAAATCACGGTGCCGCCGGCACGGTAAATTGTGAATTATCGCCACGCCTATCACGCTGGAAATTTCGCCGATGTTTTCAAACATGCGGTGCTGACGCTCGTCCTTACTTATCTTGCGCTCAAGCCTTCCGCCTTCCGTATGATCGATACACATGCCGGCGAGGGGCTTTACGATCTTTCCAGCGTCGAGGCGGAAAAGACCGCGGAATGGCGTCGCGGCATCGGGAGTCTCGTCGGCGCGGAGGCCGCGCCAGATGTGCAAGCTCTGCTCGATCCCTATCTCGCGATCGTTGCGCCGCTTCTCGCCGGAGAGAACTCCCGCTATCCGGGCTCGCCGGCACTCGCGGCTGCTCTGTTGCGCAAACAGGACCGGATGATTTTCTGCGATGCCCATCCAGATGTCGTCCGCGTGCTCGGATCGCATATGGGCCGCGACAAGCGTGTAAAAATCATCGAGATCGA
>DAIESR010000174.1 GCA_027346205.1 Beijerinckiaceae bacterium | reverse complement strand
GGTGACCTCGACGAACTCAACCGCTTGGAAGCCCGGCTGTGGCTCGACGGCCCAGCTCAGCCCGGGGGGCGGGTCGGCGATCCGGCCCGCAGGCTCTTCTACTTGGAAATCCGGCCCGGACGGCCAAGCGGAAATATCGGCTTGATGGATTACTTCGCGGATAGCCGTTTCGCATCCCTCGGGCCGGCGGTCACGGCGTATTCGGATGCTTTGCCTGCCAGTGCTTCATTTCCTTGATCTGGCGATCCTGCGACTTGATGATCCTGCGGGCCATTTTCTTGAGATATGGCGATTTGCCATATTTCAGTTCGGTATGAGCCATCGCAACCGCACCCTGATGATGCGGGATAATCATGGTCACGAAATCCTGGTCCGGCCTGCCGGTCATATGCGCGCTGGACATGCGTTGCTGCATCGTCTGCATGTCCCGCATCATCCCCTGATCGGCGGGGCCCTTTCCAGGCGTGGTGGTATTTCCTGCAGTTATCCCTGCGGCGGGGGACGGTGGTGTCTGGGTCGAAACGGCGCTCTGGGCGAACGCCGGCGCACTCGCGAACAGTGTCGCAACCGCGGCAATCCCGAGGTAACGAGATATAGTCATGGACAATCTCCTTTTCGTAACGATGAAATTCACGCCGCGTGACGCGCGCGCGACTGCTCCAGAAGCGCAATGAAGGCTTTGTTGAAGGCTGGCAGATCGTCCGGTTTGCGCGACGAGACCATGTTGCCGTCGGTCACCACCTCCTGATCGACCCAATGAGCACCGGCGTTGCGCAGATCGGTCTGCAGCGAAGGCCATGAGGTGATGGTGCGGCCCCGTACCGCATCCGCCTCGATCAGTGTCCACGGCCCATGGCAAATGACGGCGATCGGCTTTTTCTTGGTCACGAAATGTTCGACGAACGAGACTGCCTTGGGCATCGTTCGAAGTTGGTCGGGATTAGCGACACCACCCGGCAGCACGAGCGCATCGAACTCTTCGGGTTTCGTATCGACCAGCTTTTTGTCAACCTTGAAGCTGTCGCCTGGATCGTTGTGATTCATGCCCAGAACCTCGCCGCCATGGGGTGCGACGATGGAAACAGCCGCACCTGCCGCGCGCAGCGCATTCAAGGGGCTCTCCAATTCAGCCTGCTCGAACCTGTCGGAAACGAGAATTGCGATCCTGATGCCGTCGATGGCCATGATTATTCTCCTTGTCATAAGTCATAAGCGAGACTGGGCGGAATCTCTGAGTTGCGGGAGGTGATCTCAAGGCCGCTCACCAGAAATGACTCATTGTTCACCAGCGGGAAAAGCAGATGGAGGATGATCCGGCGAGCGACGAGCCTATAATCAAGCAACGATCATCAAAGAACGATCAGCAAAGGAGGATAGCGATGCCACGCGGCGATAAATCCGCATATACCGACAAGCAGAAACGCAAGGCCGAACATATCGCGGAAAGCTATGAAAGCCGCGGCGTTTCCGAGCCGGAAGCGAAAGGCCGCGCCTGGGCCACGGTCAACAAGGAAAGTGGCGGCGGCAATAAAAGCGGCTCCGGCGTCGGCAAGCCGGAGACCCACGGCGCGTCGCGCAAGGGCGGGAAAATCGGCGGCCAAGCCGCCGCCTCACGTCCCAAAGCGGCGCGTCAGGCGAGTGCGAAAAAGGCGGCGCAGACCAGGAAGCGGAACGAGTCCGACTCCTGAAATCCGCGCTCCCAAGTAATGCCGCTTATCGGTGTACGGTCCCCGGAGCTATCCCGTAATATTCATCGACTTCGTGGCCGTATATGCCGTTGGACCAATCGGGCGTCGCGCTGGTGGCGTAGGATGGTCCCCGTTCAAGACGGTCGCGGTCGAGATCGACGATGTAGCCGCCTTGTCTCTCATCGTAATTCAGCAATTGCCACGGCAACGGGTGAT
>DAIESR010000173.1 GCA_027346205.1 Beijerinckiaceae bacterium | reverse complement strand
CGTGACCTCGACGTCCGCAGGCGCGTGCCGCGCGCCTACACGTGATAGCCGTGCCGAACTTCCGAATCATGCACGAGGCTCAGCGCGTCGTTCCCACGCCCGGCCGCGCAAGCGGCAGCCGCCTCGACGAGTTCGTTTTCGACCTGATTATAGACTTTTTGCGCGACATTGCCGGTCGCCTCATCGGCGCCGAGCACAGATTGATAGCGATTGATCTTCGCGGCACAGGCAGTGCCGGCCGGCAGATCGGCGAATTTGGCGGGCGCAGGCCGCAGCGGCGGCGCGGAGGCGACCGGCTGAGTCTGATTACACCCGCACAGCATGAGCGCGGCGACGCAGACGACCGACAGAGAAACCATAGATTGCATAGCGCCCCCGACGAGACACGAAAGCAGGATAGCGGGACGCAATGAAAATCGACTTGATGGCCAGGTCAAGGACAACACGCGAGGATGACGCATGAATTTGACCGCTGGCAATCTCTTCGCCGATATTCCAGAACCTTCGCCCGAGGAACAGATCGTCACGCTTGCCTCCGCCCCCGGTGTCGCCATCGAGCGCATCATCTCGACAGGCCAGGCGAGCCCGCCGGATTTCTGGTACGATCAGCCGCATGCCGAATGGGTTCTGCTCGTTTCGGGCGCAGCGGCCCTGTTCTTCGAGAACGAAGCCGAGCCGCGTCTCTTGAAACCAGGTGATTATCTTTTGATCGCCCCACATCAACGCCATCGTGTTGTTTTCACGGACCCGGCACAACCAACAATCTGGCTCGCCGTGCATTTCGTTGCGAGTCAGTCGGGAGCTTAAGCGCGCATTGCGGAAAAAGCCGCACGCTGTGCCGGACCGCTTCCGCATCAAGAGGAGCATGCATGCAAAAGGTCAAATACAGAACCTCCATCGCAGGTCTCCAGCCCCAGCGAACCAAGCTCGAAGTTCCAGGATGGGCCGGCGAGTCCGAGCCGCGCGCTGATGGTTCGCATGAACATCCGTGGCACTGCATGCCATTCGCCGAAGGGGCGCGCTACGGCATCGAGCTGTTCTATCCTTATGACAATGAATTACATGTCTCGACGCGTGACGGGCATCTCATCTTCGATGGCGACTTTGGCCCCGATCCACAGACCGGTGTGCAATGGCCACCTTTCCGGACATTCGGCAATACCTATTACACCTATCAAATTCTTCTCGATTTGAAGGTGGAGCCCGGCTGGGCGATTCGTACCGAGCCGCATCCGCGCTTTTACACAGACCCGACGGATAGCGTTCCGATCGCAGTACCGGCCTTGCTGCGGCATTGGTGGCCGATGATGTTCTTCGTCGTCTTCAAATCGCCGGCGGAAGGCCGCACGCATATTTTTCGGCCGGGCGAGCCGTTCATGCAGATCATCGTCATCCCAGACGAGGCCGATTTCGAGTTGGTCAAAATGGATGCGGAAGAAGCCGCCGAGCGCGAGCTGCAAGCCCGTCGCATTCAGCAGAGCCGCGCTACCCTCGGCAAAGAAACGCAATGGACATCGTCGACCGACACGGTCTTCGACGGCACCTATCGCCACATTCTGAGCGCCGCGAAAATGCGCGACAAAGCCAACTTACGATGAAGCATTCGCGGACAAATATCGGAAACGCCCGCGAAGCTATTTGGAATCTCCCGCAGCGCGGGACAATGCCGGAAATACGTACCGGCAATACACTTGCACGAACCCGGGCCTCGCAAACTCGACGCCCGGGTCTACTCACACCAGATTACTTTCAGAGGCCGGCGCCTCAATCATCGTAATAATGGTGGTGATGATGGTGATGGTGATGATGATGATGATGGTGGTGAGGGCGGAACCACTCCCACGGCGGCGGCACGTAGCGGTAATGATGGTGATGGTGATGTTCGGGGTAGTAATAATAGTATTGAGCCGTTTCGACCTGGGCAGGCTTCGAAGCCGGCATGCTGTCCACCGCACGGAGAAGCGCGAGCGCATTGGGGATCGGATCGAGCAGATCTCCATAGGATTCCACGCTTAGAACGCTCGGCGTAGCGGTCGGCAAGGCTCGCGCCGCTCGTGGCGCCAGGAGCGGCGCCCCGAGCGCCGTCACGGCACCCACCAATCCAATGATTTTTTTGATCATGTTCTCTCCTGATTGAGCCGCTGTCCGGAAATCTCCCACCTGCCCTTTGCACGTGTGAGCTGGCCTCGCAAATTTGGACAGTTTGATAAGTCGATTTTCTGTCCGACGGCAGCGAGGATTCTCGCCACAAATCAGGAACAAATATGACGAAGCGACCCAGTCGCAACCACGCGCCGACCTTCAAGGCGAAAGTGGCCTTAGAGCATGTCCTTCATTGTTTGACGTAGAACCGCGACGACCTGACAGGCCAATTCATGAGGGCTAGCAAGGTTCCGCCCACCTGGAGATGATGCGAACGCGGCATTTGCGCGCCCGGACCACAAATCCCGGACGACCGCATCGGCCGGCAAATCACGGGCCTTTCGGGCACGATCTCTCGCGGCGACAGAGCGGCCTTGCCCTCGGTCCCCCCTTCGTCTACATTTACTTAGAACCATTCGAATTCGAGGTTTTCGTGCGTCTAGCGGCGGCATATGCGCCAGCTCCTCATTTGGGGCTGACCGGAGCGGGGCTTTTGCCCGCTGCTGGGTTTTTGCGCTTGCGTGCCGGAGATTTGCGCCTGCGTGCCAGTGTTTTGCATCTGCGTCCCGCATGCCTCGACCTTCTTCCGTCCGGTCTGCTGCTCCTTACTCGCCCCTGAGGGCCGACCGGGCTTTGCCTGGGCACTCAGGGGTTGCTCGAGCCAGTCACGACCCAGACGAAGCCGGACCATTGCCATGACGGATCAAACCGATAGAAGCGGCGACACCATCGCCAATACTGAACGCGTCTTCATTTTCGACACCACTTTGCGCGACGGCGAGCAATCGCCCGGCGCCTCGATGACGCTTGAGGAAAAGCTCGAAGTCGCCGAGCTTCTCGACACAATGGGCGTCGATATCATCGAAGCCGGCTTCCCGATCGCTTCGGAGGGCGATTTCGAAGCCGTTTCGGAAGTCGCGCGCGTCGTGAAGCGGGCGAGCGTCGCCGGCCTCGCCCGCTCCGCCGCCAAGGACATCGACCGATGTGCCGAGGCGGTACGCAAGGCCGTGCGGCCGCGCATCCATACGTTCATTTCGACCTCGCCGCTGCATATGAAATATAAATTGCAGAAGGAGCCGGCCGAGGTGCTCGACATGATCACCGCGAGCGTCACCCGCGCGCGCAATCATGTCGAAGATGTCGAATGGTCGGCCGAGGACGGCACGCGGACAGACATCGATTTCCTCTGCCGCTGCGTCGAACTCGCCATCAAGGCAGGTGCCGGCACGATCAATATTCCCGATACGGTCGGCTATACCGTGCCGGAAGAATATCAGGCTTTGTTCGAAACGGTGCGCACCCGCGTGCCCAATTCCGACAAGGCGATTTTCTCCGTCCATTGCCACAATGATCTCGGCCTCGCCGTCGCCAATTCGCTCGCCGGCGTGAGGGGCGGCGCGCGGCAGGTCGAATGCACGATCAACGGGCTCGGCGAACGTGCCGGCAATGCGGCGCTCGAAGAAATGGTGATGGCGCTGAAGGTCCGCGGCGACCGCCTGCCCTATTACACGAATATTGACGCCGCCATGCTCACCCGCGCGTCAAAGCTCGTCTCGGCGGTCAGCTCCTTTCCGGTGCAGTACAATAAGGCGATCGTCGGCCGCAACGCCTTCGCGCATGAGAGCGGCATTCATCAGGACGGCATGCTGAAACATGCCCAGACCTATGAGATCATGATGCCCGAAAGCGTCGGCGTCGCCAAAACCTCACTCGTCATGGGCAAGCATTCCGGCCGCCATGCCTTCAAGGAGAAGCTGAAGGAGCTGGGTTATGAACTCGGCGAGAACGCGCTCGAAGATAGCTTCACCCGCTTCAAGGATCTCGCCGATCGCAAGAAGATCATCTATGACGAGGATCTGATCGCGCTCGTCTACGACGAGATCGTGCATGCGCATGAGCGGATCAAGCTCCTTGCGCTGACGGTCATCGCCGGCACCGGCGGCCCGCAATCCGCAGCGCTGACGATCGAGGTCGATGGCGAGAAGATGACGCATCAGGCGACCGGCAATGGGCCTGTCGATGCGATCTTCAATGCGATCCAGGCGCTGGTGCCGCATCACGCCACGCTCGAACTCTATCAGGTCCATGCGGTGACGGAGGGGACGGACGCGCAGGCGGAAGTCTCGGTGCGCCTCGCCGAGGAAGGCAAATCGGTGACGGCGCGCGGCGCCGATCCCGACACGCTCGTCGCCTCGGCGCGTGCCTATATCGCCGCCTTGAACAAGCTGATGGTGAAGCGCGGCAAGAACCGGCCGGAAGTCATCGAAAGCTGATCGGCCAGCGGATCGGCGTTGGAGACGATGCGCGCGGCAGCCAACAGGCTGCCGCGGCTCAAGGCATGGGTAAGCCGATCAAAATCTCAAACTGACCCATCACAGAAAATCCGCTTGCAACATCGCACTAAGATGCCTAGAACAAAAATAGAACACTCAAGCGCACGCCTGTCAATTCGCATGTGGACAAGCCCGGGACGAACCCGCGATCGGCCGAAGTTCGGGATAAGGATAGCAGTCGCGCGGCGTCGATGTCTCGAAGTGAGGAGAGCAACATGTCGGGAAGCGTCAACAAAGTCATTCTCATCGGCAATCTGGGCCGCGATCCCGAGGTGCGGCGGACGAATGCAGGCGATTCCGTCGTGAGCTTCAGCTTGGCGACGACCGAATCCTGGCGCGACAAGGCGACAGGCGAGCGCAAGGATCGCACCGAATGGCATAATGTCGTGATCTTCAACGAGAATTTGGGGAAGGTCGCCGAGCAATATTGCAAGAAGGGTTCGAAGGTTTACCTCGAAGGCCAGTTGCAGACGCGCGAATATACCGATCGCGACGGCAATCAGCGCAAGACGACGGAAGTCGTGCTGCAGCGGTTCCGCGGCGAACTCACTCTGCTCGACAGCCGTGGCGGCACGCGCGGCGATTTCTCTGAGGATCGCGGCGGCGCTTTCGAATCCTCGGGCGGCGCCAATTTCGGCCGCTCCTCGCCCATGGAACGCAATTCGGAGCGCAGCGCCGACAAGAGTCCCGCGACGGCGGGCTCCGGCCGCGTCGCCGATATGATCGACGACGATATTCCGTTCTAAGGCAGCAAGAGCAGTCACCAACCCAGCGGCGTCCTCATCCTGAGGAGCTTGCGCAGCAAGCGTCCCGAAGGATGAGAGACCAGAGGCTTTCATCTTTCCGCTGCTTATGGGAATGAGCGCCCCCTCGTCCTTCGAGGCTCGCTCTGCTCGCACCTCAGGATGAAGGAGTTTGTGGCTTTGACAGCCCACGAGCTGGCACAATTGCAGCTGTGTTCGCCAATAAACTGAGATTGGCACGGCAGATGAACAAAGAAATTTGTAAGCGCACGTCGTTGCTCTTGCTCTGTCTGATGCTGGTGATCTCTCCGCAAATCGGCCGAGCCGAAACGGCCAAATCGCTCGGCCAGGCCGTCTCCATGTCGTCCTATAAGGATGTTACCGGCGACAGGCATAAGGACGGCACGCGCAGTGACGAGATCACGCAAGGCGCGAATGTGCTGATCGTCACGAAGCACAGCACCGACGGCCATTTCGATCTGCTGCTCAAGAACCGAACCGGGCATTGGCACCGCATGTATCGTTGGTCCACAGCCTCAGCCTCAGCCTCTTATCGGCCCGTGAAGGTCGAAAGAAATGGACAGAGGTAGAATTGCACGGCGAAACGCGCGAGAACTGCGCCAATCTTTCGAAGAGGCTTGTGCATCATCTCAGGCAAGCCGATAACAATTTGAAAATATGAGATATTTCTGAGTTGATCAAAGACCGCGCAACTGGCAATTACGCCTGAGATCGCCTATATAGAAAGCATAATTCACAAGCTTGGATTGACCCGTTTTGGCCGATAATAACGACACTGGAGCCGGTGGCCCGCAGGGCTCCGACATCCGGCCGGTTTCCCTTTCCGACGAAATGCGGCGCAGCTATCTCGATTACGCGATGAGCGTGATCGTGAGCCGCGCCTTGCCTGATGTGCGCGACGGCTTGAAGCCCGTGCATCGGCGCATTCTCTTTTCAATGTATGAGAATCGCTACCTGCCGGACAGGGCGTATAATAAATCGGCGCGCGTCACCGGCGACACGATGGGCAAATACCATCCGCACGGCAATCTCGCGATCTATGATGCGCTTGTGCGCATGGCGCAGCCCTTTTCGATGCGCCTGCCTCTGATCGATGGCCAGGGCAATTTCGGTTCGGTCGACGGTGATCCGCCAGCGGCGGAACGCTATACGGAAGTGCGGCTCGCGTCGGTGGCCCTTTCGCTCCTCGACGATCTCGACAATGAGACCGTCGACTTCCAGCCGAATTACGATGGTCGCGAAAGCGAGCCGACCGTCCTGCCGGCGAAATTCCCCAATCTTCTCGTCAATGGCGCGGGCGGTATCGCGGTCGGCATGGCGACCAATATTCCGCCGCATAATCTCGGCGAGGTCATTGATGCCGTTGTCGCTTTGATCGATCAGCCGGAGATGACGATCGAAGAGCTGATGGCCATCATCCCCGGTCCCGATTTTCCGACCGGCGGCCATATTCTCGGACGTGCCGGCATCAGAGCCGCCTATATGACCGGGCGTGGCTCGGTCCTCGTGCGCGCCAAAGTCAGGATCGAAGAGATCCGCAAGGAGCGCGAGGCCATCCTCGTTTCCGAGATTCCCTATCAGGTCAACAAGGCAACGCTGATCGAGAAGATCGCCGAACTCGTGCGCGAGAAACGCGTCGAAGGCATTTCCGATCTGCGTGACGAATCCGACCGCGATGGCATGCGCATCGTCATCGAATTGAAGCGCGATGCCGTCGCCGATGTCGTCTTGAATCAGCTCTGGCGTTTCACGGCCCTGCAATCGAGCTTCCCGGCCAATATGATCGCGCTCAACGGTGGCCGCCCGGAAATGCTCACGCTGCGGGATTTCCTGACCGCCTTCGTCGATTTCCGCGAACAGGTCGTCACGAGGCGCATCAAATATCTGCTGAATAAGGTGCGCGATGCCGCGCATCTTCAGCTCGGGCTGGCCATCGCCGTCGCCAATATCGATGAAGTCATCCGGCTGATCCGCACCTCCGCCGACGCAGCGTCGGCGCGTGAAGCGCTGATGAGCCGGGATTGGCCGGCGCGCGACATGGCGCCGCTCGTCGCGCTGATTGCCGATCCGCGCCATGTGCTGAGCCCGACCGGCACCTGCCGGCTGTCTGAGGCGCAGGCCCGCGGCATTCTCGAATTGCGCCTGCAACGCTTGACCGCGCTCGGGCGC
>DAIESR010000149.1 GCA_027346205.1 Beijerinckiaceae bacterium | reverse complement strand
GCGCCGTGGGGGGAGCGGGGTGTAATTTGTGATGGGCACGGGCGGCGGCACGGCGCCGTTGATCGAGCCTCCCGGCCCATGAAGTGCGAGTGCTTGCGCGCCGGCCACGCCCGCCTGTGCGATATCGAGATCTTCGTCGATCGGCGGCGGCTCCGGCAGCCCATCCGGTTTTGATGCCGGCGGTGCGACATGCGGCTGCGGATGACAAATGCGGCGCGGGCCTGTCGACGTATTGCCATGCATCGCGAGATCGACATGGATGTGATTGTAATGAAACATATTGTAGCCGGGCCCTAGCACGGTCGTGAAATAGCTGCAGGCGCCGCCATCGACATTGCGGAGAAAGGCCTTTGCCGCGTCATCGCCGCGGGTCCAATCATGAACGACCGTGATGAGCCGGCCGTCGGCGAGGCGAAAACCGCCTATGTCGATCGCGTTGCCGAAGGCGTGTTCGGACAGACGCGCGCCCGCCATGCCATTGATGCCGCGGCAGCTATATGAGCCCATGCTGGTGATTTCGACGACGCGCTGATTGAATCGCGCTTGAGCCTCTGGCTCGACCACGTCGCGGAGCCAATTGTTGAGCTCGGCGATCATCGGGCAATCGAGCGTATAGGCGCTGTTGAAAGTGACCGATCCATCGAGAAGCGCCGTCACCCGAAAAGGCCGCGTCATGCCGCATATGCCGGGACCGTCGATCTGCCTCTCGGGTTCGATATAGGCGGAGGGCTGGATGAGACGCTGCGCGATACAGGCATTCTCCGCCTCGGTACGCCATGCCGGTCGCCGCGCCCGTCCGAAATCGGAACAGCCGGCGAGCAGGAGAAGGATGGCCGCGAAAGCGGCGAACGGCAGTACGCGACGCGACATTCACTAGAACTGTGCGAAATTTCTTAAGTGCCGTTAAAGCAACGAGGTTAACGTTACGCTTCCAAGACCTGCGCTCGGTCGCATCTTTGGCCCAAGCTCTTCCCAGGACGCCGTTTTTGCCCGGTGCGTCTGATCGCGAGCCGGACGGGAATGGCCTTGTTTTGAACGCATTCTTCTCGATTTGATGATTCCAGCCGATCGGAAAACGCTCTGGAGCATGTTCTGGAAAAATTGATAGACTTTTCCACTATTTAGACATCGGATATGTCCGATGTCTCATACCAGATCTTTCTGATGAGACCTCATGCCTATGGCCGTCATATTCACGACATGGCATGAGCCACCTGTTCAAAGAATGGGCATTATGCCGAGCATAGCCATAGGCCCTGGCCTCGCGATCGACGACTCCGAGATCGCCTTCAGCTTTCTGCGCGCCTCGGGTCCGGGCGGGCAGAATGTCAACAAGGTCGAGACGGCGGTGCAATTGCGCTTCGATGTGCGCCAATCGCCGTCGTTGCCGGAGGATGTGAAGCGCAGGCTCGAAAAGCTCGCCGGGAGCCGCCTGACGCAAGACGGTGTGCTCATTCTCTCCGCGCAGCGATTTCGCTCGCAGGAGCGCAATCGGGAAGACGCTCTGAAAAGATTGCAGCAATTGATCGCAAAGGCGGCTGAGCGGCCGAAGCGGCGCGTCGCGACACGTCCGACGCTCGCGTCGAAGAAACGACGCGTCGACAGCAAGGTCAAACGCGGCGAAACAAAACGTCTGCGAACGGGGCCTCTGGAATAGGCCGTTCTTGCGGCCTCAGGCCTTGGACTTTGACCGACCCGTCTTGCCTTTCCGCAACTTGCGGCGGGCGGGAAGCATTTCCGAAGCCTCGATCCGCGGGACTGGCGCGTCCTCCTTGACCCATGGGTCGGTTGGCACAGGCATAGGTGTTGGCGTGGGTTCGATCGTCGGGGCCGGCGCCAATTCGATTGCCGTCGTCTTGCTGAGCTTCCCCGGCTCATCGGGTGTGGTTTCCCGCACTGTACGGGCGACGAACCACCCCAGCGGAAGCTCGATCATCACCGCATTGATCAATTTGAGCTGGTGGAAAAAAGTCTGACACATTGCCTTGGCCAATCGGGCTTGCCGCGCGGCGAGGTCATCGGGGTGAGGCGTGTCGAGTTCAGCTACCGTGCCGGCCGCGCCCAGAGGCGCTGGCGCGTTCATATCCAATCCAGTCACAGCAAATCTCCTTGTCGCCCGCGTCCCACGAGCCTGGCCCTCCTCGGTTAACTCGATTACGCGCAGACGACATATGGCCGATGTTCGAGTCTCGTCGAATCACCGATCTGGCGCGAATCATAGCACAGGCAGGCCGAGGCGGCCGCGAGGACAAAAGCGAATTTGGCTTTTCAGGGGACTGCGAAGCAGAAACGGCTCCAGTGCGAGGGCACCGGAGCCGTTCTTCCTCGAATGTCAAAGGTCAGTAGTCACGCAGAAGGTTGCGTGGGCTCACCAGTCTGGCCCGGCTGATCACGACGCGCGGCCATGAAGCGGTCGAACTCCTCGCGGTCCTTGGCGCGGCGGAGATGTTCCATGTAGTCGGTAAACTCGCGTTCGGCGGCGAGAAGCCTCTGGCGCTCCTCTTCGAGCCGGGCGAGTTCAGCTTCGCGCCATTCGTCGAAGGCGACATTGCCGGACGAACGCATGCCGGAGCGAAACGCCCCATGCCGTCCTTCGCTTGTGCTGTGGCAGGCCCAGTGACGCCGCATCTTTCCCTCCCATTTCCCTTGCCATTTCTCGCGGAATTTCGCCTCGACGAAGCTCGGAATATCTCCGACATAGCCCTGCTTCTTCTGCCACATCTTGGCCAAGAGAATTGCAAGGCCGATGGGCCAGAACACGATGAAGCCGAGGATCATCGCGACGATCTCGATCGGCTTCCAACCCATACCGCAGCTTGTGCGCGTCTCCGGCCGGCCACCGGGATTCGAGCGCTGCCCGTAACTCTCTGAATAGACGCTCATGTCTCTCCTCCATGCTGGCCTTTTGAGGCCTAAATGTAAAAATATGTTACATTAACATAAACCGATTGTCGAGGGTTGGTCAGAGCCATGACAGATTCTATGAGGGCGAGCGGCGGCCTCGGATTGGTTATCCTGGGTTTGTATGCTCGAACCTTGGAGAACCGAGATGACGCCTTCCTGCAAGTCAGCGCCCGCGACCGCCGCTCTGGACTACGATAGCATGCTGATCGGC
>DAIESR010000142.1 GCA_027346205.1 Beijerinckiaceae bacterium | reverse complement strand
ACCGGATCATGACGTCGGCGCCTTCGAGATCAAGGCGCAGGGAACCGGCAGCATTTGTGTGCCGAGCAATCTCGCCCATCTGCTGCCAACGACGGCCTTGATCATCGACGATCTTTATGAGCACGCTGGCGCTGCCGTCGCCGATCAATGCGAGGTGAGCCTGCAATTCTTCCGGCGCGCCTATGCACAGGGCGAGCAGCTCCTCTTCGACCGGATCCACCGGCATGCCTCGGAAGGCAAAATGGTGATCTATGTGGTGACGGCCTTCGATGATGCCGGCACCGGCGAGGCGCAGCGTCTTGGCACGGAATTCTATGCCCCTTGGGTCATGGGCAAGCGCATCGAGCGCGCACGCACCGCGGCCTCACCAGCGGAATTCAAGCAGCTCTATCGCGAGCATGGTGTGGCCGCGGCCCCCGGCGGCGCTATCATAAGGTTCAGCGAGACGACGCTTCATGCCGCGCCGGACGTCGTCCAGAATCCCTTGGCCAAGGGTATTGCTTCCAAGCCCTTCGGCGGCCAAGGCCTGCGCCGCAGCCTGTTGAACATCATTGCGAGCTACAGACTACCCGAAGGCACCGTCTATGGGCGGACGCGGCCGCCCAACGACCATCGGCCCTCCCCTATTCTCGACACCGCCGATCGGCACGATGCTTATTGCGCGGCGGCCTCGCGCATCCTCGATTCGCTCGGCTGGACGGAGCGAAGCGCGTGACGTCACGCAAGAGCCAGGGACCGTCCGGTCATCGAGCTGGCGAACGATCGGGAGGCCGCGGCGCGGACAGGTATGGCGGGGACGCACGTCCACCCGCAAAGCCGCGCCCCTTGCATCAAAATCCGGCCGGACCCTTCCCTGCCGCTGGCGAAGCCAAAAATCAGGTGAAGACCCATGCGCCGAAGCCCGCCCGGTTCGCGGCCGGCTTCCGCCGCCCGAGCAGCGATGTCGTCATTATTTATGGTTTTCATCCAGTTTCTGAAGTGTTGCGCAGCAAGAAACGGAAATTATTGGATCTCTTTTCCACGGAACAAGCTGCGGAACGGTTGAAGGACGAGATCGCGGCCGCCGATGTAACCCTGCATCTCGTCCAGGCGGAAGAGCTGACGCGGCGGCTCGGCGGCGACGCCGTACATCAAGGGCTCTTGCTCGAGGCACGGCCCTTGGCCCCGCTGCGGCTCGACGAGATTCCCGTCCAAAGCGGCATTGTGTTGGTTCTGGATCAGATCACCGATCCGCATAATGTCGGGGCCATTCTGCGCACGGCGGCGGCCTATGCCGTTGATGCTGTGGTGACGACCGAACGTCATGCGCCGGAATTGTCGGGCGTCCTGGCCAAAGCCGCCTCCGGCGCGCTCGAACATGTGCCCGTCATCGAGATCGTCAATCTCGCCCGTGGCTTGGAGGAGCTGGGCGATCTCGGCTATCAGCGGATCGGTCTCGATTCGGAGGCGCCGCAGCTCTTGCAGGCTGTTGCGCTTGCCCGGCCAGTCGCACTCGTGCTCGGCGCTGAGGGCAAGGGCCTACGCCGGCTCACGCGCGAAAATTGCGATCAGCTCGTCCGCCTCGACCTGCCAGGCCCGATCAAGAGCCTCAATGTCTCAAATGCCTGCGCGATCGCTTTGACGCTTGTGTCTGGCGTCACGGCGCCGAAGCAATGATCGACGGCGGGCAAAAGCCGGGACTGCCATGGGTGATCCGCGGCATTTTCCTGGGCTTTTTCGTCCGCTTAAGCTCGATCAGAAGCGGCGTGATACAGGGCTTTTCGACAATGCGCTCTGGATAAAAATACGGCGCCGACACTTGGCCGATCGATGTCATCCCATCTGGTTTCCGCAGCCTTCAGCGAAGACCGAGTGACATCCTAGAACATGTTCCCATCAATTGTCTCATTGATGGGAACATGTTCTCACACGTTGATTTTGAACGTTTTCTTTTCGATCGGATGATTCCATCCGATCGAAAAACGCTCTAACGCGAATGTCCCGGCAGAGGGGGCCTCTTTCTAAGTCGCTCGCCGAACGGGCTCACTCGCACACGCGGACCAGACGGACAACATATTCATATCCGTTCCAGACTTGGCGGCGCTCGTGCCAGCAGCGCGGACCATAATAAGCCGGACCATATCCGTAATAGGCCGGCGGCGGGGGCGGCGGAGCGGAGGCCGCGGCGGCGCCAGCCATGATTCCAAGTGCCGTGCCACCGATGATGCCGGCGGCAATAGCGCCACCATCACCTGCCTGGGCCGGCATGACGACCGCGGTCAT
>DAIESR010000113.1 GCA_027346205.1 Beijerinckiaceae bacterium | reverse complement strand
GCATCCACTTCGCAATCGATGCCAGCCTCACAACCGCAGCCAATGACCGGCGTGGCAAAGCCGGTCATGGTCACCGCCGCCTGCTTCGCCCAGCGCTTGTTCGGCCCGGTGATGAGAAGCGCCGTGCCGCGCATCGGAAAGGCTTCCGCGAAGCTTTCGTCGATCCGCACGCCATTTTTGATCATCGGCCGCATGCGACCTCCCCGAATGGATTTTCGCGCCCGAGCGCTTCCACGGGCACCTTGAACAGGTCGGGCGATATCCCGTAAACATCGTCGTAATAGGTCGAAAGCCTGCGATCTATGGCGGAATCGTAGGTCGGACTTACCTTCAAGGCGCGGCCGAAGCGATAATGCGTGACGCGTCCGTCGCGAATGACGAGATCGCCATCCTTGAAGACGAGATGAGCGAAGCGGAACATCGCCGCCCGGTCTGGATCGTCATGATAGATGGCGACATCGGCGAGCGCGCCGGGGCTGAGATGGCCGCGATCCCTCAATCCCAGAAGCTTCGATGGCGCGACCCGCGTCATCATCGCAATATCATAGAAGGAATATTCCCGCGTGAGCGACGGCAGAGTGGTCATCTCGACCGCCGCCTGCGGCAGATCGGCAAGCCAGCTCGCCCGCGCCTCGCGGCTCATGATCAGCGCGAACAGATCGGGATAGGTCGTATAGGGCGCGCCATTCGGATGATCCGTCGAGAAGAACACACGCATAGGATCATTGATCAGAAGGAAAAGCTCGAGTCCGCTCGCCCATTGGACGGCATTGTAGAAATTGTTCGAGCGATAATTAAACGGAACGATGCCGCCACCATTCGCATCGCCATCATAGATGACCGATTTCTTCGGGCTGGCGGTACCCATTGCATTGAACTGCCGCAAGACATCCATCGAGATCGTCACAGTCTGCCGGAACATTACCTGGCCGACATCGACTGTCACATTCGCATTGGCATTGACGGCCTCCGCGAGTTCGGCTGCGGCCGACGAGAAGCCGCGCTTGCCTTCCTTGCCATAGGAATAAAATTGCAGATGCGCGAGATGTAGCGGTTTTCCGCGTGCCGCTGCAATGGTCGCGAGCGCCGTCTCGACATTGCCACCAATGCCAAGATTATTGGTGTGGAGATGCAGCGGATGCGGAATGCCGAGATCCATGACCGCCTGCTGCAATGCCTCGACAATGGCGCGCGAACTCAGATTATAGGCCGGCACGACATCATCGAGATTGAAGGAGCGGACATTGTGCTTGAAGGCCATGGCCGCGCCGGCATTGATGCATTTGACGCCGATGCCTTTACTGGCGTTGAGCGTCGCCCCGACATAGTCCGCAATCGCCGCCGGGCCGGCGCCATCGCGGATCAACGACAAGAGGAAATCATCATTGCCGAGGACCGACAAAGTACCCTTGTCGATGATCGGAATATCGGCGAGTTCGAGATGCGAGTGCAAGGCGAGATGAGGTGGCACCGCCGGTTCGATGACCGTGGTGTAGCCCATGGCGGCGTAGCGGCAGCCGGTCTCAAAGGTCGACCATCCGGCCGTGGAAAGAGGCGTCGCGGCCGGCCGCGCGACATGCGCGCGATGATTCTCCGGCAGCAACAGCCGCGCGGTGTTCACATTGCCGCCAGCAATATGAGAATGAATATCGATCGCGCCGGCCATCACGATCTTGCCGGTCACGTCATAGACCATGTCCGGCGTCTCTCCCGCCGCCGGCTCGACGATCCGATCATCTCGGATCCAAATATCACCGATACCGTCTCGCCCATTCGCGGGATCGATGACGCGACCGCCGGAAAGGCGTATCAGCATGCCCCTTCTCCTTTCGTCAAATGTTCGTCGATGAGACGGATGACGCTGGCCACCTGCGGCGCATCGCTCGCGCTTCGCGCGTCCGTTGCAGCGAGTGTCATCAGATTCTGCACATATTCGACGGCATCGTGATCGACACCCGGTGTGCCGACATCGATCCGCACTTTCGGCGGATAGGCAAATTGCGTCTCCGGCGTCGTTATCGCGACATAGGGCACTTCGCGTTTCCAGCGCGGTGCCTCATTGCCATAGGCGGAGATCCACATAGCAACATCGGCCTCGCCCGAATCGACCAAGCGATTGGCCTCGAACCGCCATGTGTCATGCTCGGGATAGCCGCGCCCGAATCCGGTGCGCATCGGAAATCCCGTCATCCAGCCGGACGCCTGCCCAACGCCCGTCACATTGCCGGCGGCACCGACCGGCAGGCCGGTGAAACGAGTCTTCTTGTTGAGATCGAGAAGAAGGCCCTGGATCATCTCGATCGTCAGCCGTCCGACCGATTCACTCGACCAGACGATGACGCCGAAGCGTGCCGCCTGCAATTGCACCGCCAGATCGGCGAGCTTGCCATCGATATGCGCATCGGGCCGCGTCTTGCGGCCGGCGACACTGGCCCGCAACGCCGCGAGAAGGATCGGCAGCTCGGACGACGGCGCGGCAATTTTCACCGCGCCAGCCTCTTCCGCGTCGCCAGGATTCGCGCCGAGCCAGAAGATCTTGCGCGGCGCATGCGCCTCGTCGAAGCGCGCTGGGTTCGAAAGATCGAGACGCGCCAGCATGTCCGGCCACGCCGTCTTCAATTTGGCGCCGATCAAGACGACGCAATCGGCGCGCACGCGCACCTCATTCGCCGTCGTCACGAACTGACCGGACTGCCGCATGACATCGAGATCGCGCAGCAAAAACTCGCTATACATATGATCGTAAGCGCCGCGCAGCCTCTCAGCGAGAGCGATCGCAGCGCGTGCGCCTGCGATATCTGCGGCAAGGCCGGCGATCAGTGGCAGCTTTGCTTGCTCGAGCAAACGCGCCGCTTCCGCAGCCGCCGCCTCGAGCGGAGCCGCCGCTCCGTCGACAAGAATTTTCATCTGAATCCTCTACGAATCACTACGCGCAAAGAGACCGCGCGCGGGCGAGACTCGTCACGCGCACAGGTCTATTTGTCATATTTGACGTAGGCGAAGCGCTGATCGTCCTGTGGCGTCCCCTCAAGGGCGCTTCCCTCTTTGCTAGGCTGCCACATGACAACTTCTTCGATTTTCTTCGCGAGTTGAAAATCCTTGTCGGTGATGCCTTTTGCAGTATGGGTTTGCAGGCGTACCTCGACCCAGGCATAAGAAGCGGTCAGATCGGGATGGTGCCATGCCGCTTCCGCAAGGTGGCCGATGGTGTTGATCACCATCAGCGTACCTTTCCATCCTTGCGTGCGATAAGTTCGCCTTATCCAGCCATCTTCTAGACGCCATTGCGGTAATTCGTCCGCAAGCCGCCTGGTAATTTCTGCTTCCTCATAAGGTTGCTCTCGCGCCGTGCTCATCTCGGAGGCCCTTTCTTATGTTTGATCATAGGCCCGCCCTTATAGGGTTTCGACAGTTTCTGGGTTTTCGATATCGTTCGGAAGTGTCCCTCTTCACATCCATCGCCCGCATGACGATGCGGGCCGAAACTGGCGCCAGTCTAGACACGTCGCGAGCCGATGCAAGACCGCAACGACTGATTAAGGCGAGCGCCCTGCCCTGCGCATCATTGCATCCTCCGCGATCATGAAAAGGTAGCGTCCGGTGAATATGAACCAAGTTACCGAGTTATGAAGCGAGTTTCGCTTTTTTTCGAGATTCCGGAGCTATGAGTTTGAAAATCCGGATCGAAGCTTTTATCGAGGGCTCATGCCAATCAGCGTCACGGTAGAGACATCGGCGCGTCTCCACCTCGGTTTTCTCGACCTCAATGGCGCGACCGGACGCAAGTTCGGAAGCCTCGGGCTGGCGATCGACAAGCCGACCACCTGCCTCACGATCAGCCGAAGCGACGTGACGCATGTCGAAGGACCGGAACGCGACCGCGTCGCCGCCCATCTCGCCGCGCTGCGTGACGAACTCGGCTTGTCCGGTTCCTATAGCGTGACGATCGAGCATGCTATTCCCGCCCATGTCGGGCTCGGCTCCGGCACCCAGCTCGCCCTCGCCGTCGCCGCGGCCATGCGGA
>DAIESR010000112.1 GCA_027346205.1 Beijerinckiaceae bacterium | reverse complement strand
GCCGGCCAGAGCGAGATAGCGCCGCCGCACCCGCGTCGCCTCGGGCGCCACCTCGTCGCGAAACAAAGCGGAGGCCGGCACATCATGCGCGCGGCCGAGCGGCACGAGCGAAAAGGAAAGCGCTGTCAATGTTCCATAAAGCAGCCCGGCGCCGATATCGCTCGGATAGATCGAAGGCGCGAGCGGGAAAGGAATAAGCGTGCTGAAAGCGGCATCGAGCAGGAAAGGAAGCGCCGAGCCCGTCATGACGCCGATCGCCATGCCGATCGCTGCCATCAGCATGACTTCCATGAGCATGATCGCGAAGACGAAGCCGCCGGTCGCGCCTACCGCCTTCAATGTCGCGATCACCGGCTTCTTGCGTTCGACGAAGACATGCACGGCATTGGCGACGCCGACGCCGCCAATGATGAGCGAGGTCAGCCCGACGAGGGTCAAAAACTGGCTGAACCTTTCCAAGCCGCGCGAGAATTCCGGCGACACGTTCTTGCGCGTGCTAATTTCGAAGCCGGCGTGGGGAAGGGCCGTGCGCACGGAGGCTGCAACCGCCGCAAGCTCGGCATCGCTCGGCGGCATATCCGCCGCCATGGACAGACGATAGAGCCATTTGACGAGCGCGCCAGGCATGAGCAGTTGCGTTGCGCGCAGACCATCTTGCGACATCAACACCCGTGGGCCGAAGCCTATGCCGCCGGCGAGCTTGTCGGGCTCGGAGGTCAGATCGGCGCGCAATTCGAATGTCTGCGCGCCGATCTTGAAACGGTCGCCGATCTCGAGGCCGAGCCGCGCGGTGATGGTCGGATCGGCGGCGACGCCATAGACGCCATCACGCAACGCCAGCACATCGGACAGAGGCTTAGGAGGATCGAGCCCGACTGAGCCTTGCGTCGGATAGGCGGAATCCACCGCCTTGATCTCGACGAGTGCCGATTGGCCGCTCGCCATACGTGCCATGGCGCGCATCAGCGCCACTTGCGCGAGCTTCCCATGCGCTGCGAGCACGGCGCGCTCCTGCGCCGTCGCCTCGCGCTGGACGAGCTCGAAGGACATGTCGCCGCCGAGAATCACCCTTCCCTTTTGTGCGAGCCCATCGGACAGCGCATGCGCGATCGCGCCGACACCCGTGATCGCCGTGACACCCAGCGCGAGACAGGCGAGAAAGATGAAGAAGCCGGAAAAACCGCCACGAAAATCGCGCAGCGCGAGACGCATGACGAGGGGCAATCGCGGGTGGTGCGAGGATTTCAACGGCATGACAATCTGTCTGAGCCGCGAATGTGGCGCTGCGGCGTCGGGGACGATGTCATGATAATGAACTCGGCCCCCGAAATGAATGACAAACAGACGAGCTCGCGCGGTCCTAGCACTTGACCTATGTTAAGGCTGCCGCTGGCAGCTGCGCCTAGTTTTCATGCCGAATCGATCGCCCCCGAGGCCGGTCGAACCCTTCCGGCATGGGGCAGCATGGCCGCGACGAAACAAGATACAGTGGCAATCGTCGATGACGATGATGCCATTCGGCACTCACTTCAGTTCCTGCTGGAAGTTTTCGGCCACAAGGTCGAAACTTTCTCCCGCGCTGCTGAATTTCTGAAGTCGGAGTTGGAGCACATTGCCTGCCTCATCCTCGATCACCACATGCCGGAGATGACGGGACTCCAGCTGGCAGCGCGCTTGCGCACGATCGGAGTCATGATTCCTATCTTGCTCGTCACCGGCTCGCCGTCGCCTCTCATCGTCGCCCAGGCCGCTGAACTGGGCGTCGTCAAAGTCCTCGAGAAGCCGCCGAACGAAGACGAAGTTCTGGCATTCATAGAGGCGGCGAAAGGCTGATCGGAACGAGCTGCCGGTCATCTGCGGGCAGCCGCATCGCTTCGGTTCGCCCCAACAGCAGCAGAAACACTTGCGCTGTCCGGGTATTGACCGTACATTTTCCGGGAATAAGAGGTACTCGATGGCTCAGGAACCGACCCGCACGGCCCGCATCGAAGCGCGCATCACGCCCGAGGCTTTGGCGGTGGTCAAACGCGCCGCCGAAATCCAAGGCCGCAGCATCAGCGACTTCGTCGTCGCCGCGGCACAGGAGGCCGCCGCCCGCACGATCGAAGAGACGCAGATCATCCGCCTCTCGGTCGAGGATCAGCGCGCCTTCGCCGAAGCGATCCTCAATCCGCCGGAGCCGGGGCCAGCTTTGAAACGCGCCGCAGAAGCCTATCGGAAGCTCATCAAGAGTTCACAGTGACGCAAAGCTTCCATATCGAAGCTTTGAACGCCACCCACGATCGCAAAAGCTTTTCAAGCGGCGTGTCGTCGCTTGATCGCTATTTTCATGATCTGGCGACACAAGATATCAAACGCCGTGTGAGCAATTGTTTCGTCGTGCGCGACGACGAGGGTGTGGTCGCAGGCTATTACACATTCGCCGCCGCAAGCCTGCCGCTCTCGGAATTATCCGCCGACATCACGAAACGCTTGCCGCATTACGCTCCTGCCCGCCGGGCTGATCGGCCGGCTCACCGTCGACCGCAAGTTTCGCGGCCAGCGGCTTGGCAGTGCACTTATTATGGATGCCGCTGCACGAGCAGCACTCGCCGAGCCTGCGATCTTCGCGTTGATCGTCGACGCCAAAGACGAAGCGGCCATTGCCTTCTATCAGCACCATGAATTTCGTCGCTTTGCGAGCAAGCCGGCCTCGCTGTTCTTACCCATCGCCACGGCGCTGAGGGCGCTGGATGCTAAACCGGGCAAATGAAAGTGGCGTTTCGTAACTGATTTATGTGCATGAAATTGCTTATAGATCGGGCGCATATCACAATCGTATGTTTATTTACGCACGTGCACCCTGTTATTCTTGAGTTGCTACGCATCTATCGCTGCACTGACAACGCAACTGCGAGAACTCCAATGAAATGTCCTCATTGCGCAATTCATTTTCACGAGAATTGGGAAGCTGCGACTTTCCGCCGAGACAATGATTACCTTTGGGAAGAACGCCTCCCTCTACGTTCCCCTCGCAAATGGGGATATCGCTCCGCTCAATGTCCCGAATGCAAAGAAATTACCTTAGAAATTACTAGACTGAATGAGTACAATATCGCCTCTGAAGTTTGGCGGCTAGTTTACCCAATCGGAGCAAATCGGGGCCCTGTTCCTCAAGAGATCGATCTTCTACTCAATGAGACTGATCCAAAAAAGGCGCTTCCGCATAGGTTGCGCGAGACCGTCGATGGGATTCGAAACTTCGGGAATTTCTCGGCCCACCCAATCGACGACAAAACGACTCTTCAAGTGATTGATGTTGAGGATCACGAAGCTGAGTGGTGCCTTGAGACAATTGAAGAACTGTTCGAACATTTTTACGTCGGGCCGGCCATGGCAAAAGCCAAGAAGGCTGCGTTAGACGCGAAATTGGCAGCAGCCGGCAAACCACCATCCAAAGGATGACGAATAAGCTGTACAGGCTCATTGATGTTCAGCTCTCGGTAAGAGACTCCCCTCGATCCGTCCCGACCGCAGCCTGATCGTCCGGTCGCATTTTTCCGCAAGCGCGATATCATGCGTCACCAGCACCAGAGTCATATTGCGCTCGCGGCGCAGCGCGAACATGAGATCGACGACGCTTCTGCCTGTCTCGGCATCGAGATTGCCGGTCGGCTCGTCGGCGATGAGCAGCGAGGGATGCGGCGCGAGCGCACGGGCGAGCGCCACGCGCTGCTGCTCGCCGCCGGAAAGTTCGGCGGGATAATGTTTGAGCCTTTCCTTGAGGCCGACGGCGGCGAGTTCCGCCGCGGCGCGGTCGAACGCATCGGCGATGCCTGAGAGTTCGAGCGGCACGGCGACATTTTCGAGCGCCGTCATGGTCGGGATCAAATGGAAGGATTGGAAGACAATGCCGATCCGCTGCCCGCGAAACCGCGCGAGCCTATCCTCGTTCAGAGATTCGAGCGCGACGGATTCGATCTTGATGCTGCCCGAATCGGGGCGCTCCAAGCCGGCCATGGCCATCAGCAGAGTCGATTTGCCGGAACCTGATGGCCCCAGCAGGGCCACCGTCTCGCCGCGTGCTATCTGCAAGGAAATCTGCTTCAGAATATGGATTCGCGCCGCGCCGCGCCCCAGACTGAGATCGACATTTTCAAACAGGACCGCCGTTTCATCCATGATCACGTCCGACATAAGAGCCGAACAAGATGATCGGCGCGTGTGGCCCAAAGGCCTGCGGCGGGGCTTCATCCGCGCCTTGCTTGTCCAAGTTCTTCCTGTTCAGCTTCTTTTTGCCCCATTGATTCCGGCGGTTTTCGGGCCTGCTGCGCATGCTGCGCCAGCCCTCAAGCTCGTCGCTTTCGGCGACAGCCTGACGGCCGGCTATCTTCTGCCGGCGGACGAGGCTTTTCCCGCCGTGCTTCAGAAGGCTCTTCGCAAAGATGGGTTCAATGTCACCGTCGTCAATGCCAGCGTTTCGGGCGATACGGCCTCGGATGGGCTCGCTCGGCTCGATTGGAGCCTGGGCGAAGGCACCGATGCCGTCATTCTCGAACTCGGCGCCAATGACATGCTGCGCGGCATCGATCCCGCGATCACCCGCAAAGCCCTCGATGCGATCCTCGCTCGGCTCCAAGCGCGCCATATCAAAGTGTTGATCGCGGGAATGCTGGCAACACCGAGCCTGGGCAAGGCCTATGCTCAAGCCTTCGATCGGATCTATCCGGAGCTGGCCGCGAAATATAAGGCGCCGCTCTATTCTTTCTTTCTCGACGAGGTGACGACGCATAAAGGCCTCACCCTTGCCGATGGCATGCATCCCAATGGCACCGGCGTCGAGAAAATCGTCGCCAGAATCCTGCCGAAGGTCGAGGCCATGCTGCGCGCGATCGCGGCAAAGACTTAGATTTATGACATGGACGTGAAAGCGCGGCGTGAGGATATCCGACCGGTCGAACAGCCTTGTGGACGTTTGCACTGCGATCTTTCCCGAAAATGTGATTCGGTCCAAAATAGGCAAGCGACTCAGGGCGCGCTGTCTGAAAGTAAGCTCAGCTTCTTCGGCTGGCGCCCTTCTTGAAGGAGGGACCTATGCTCCGTCTTTTCACGGGCCTCGAGATCCCCTCCGACATTGCAATGGATCTCGCGAACATGCGCGGCGGAATCTCCGGCGCGCGCTGGATCGATGTCGAAAACTATCATCTCACCTTGCGCTTTATCGGCGATATCGACGATGCGACAGCACGCGACGTTTTCGCGACGCTGGGGCAGATTCGCCGGCGGGCCTTTACAGTGACGCTCGAAACGCTCGATTCTTTCGGCGGCGGGCGGCCGCGCGCCATTGTCGCGAAAGCCAAGCCCGCCCAGCCGCTCGTCGAGCTCCAGGCCGAGCAAGAACGGCTGATGCGGCGCATCGGCATTCCGCCGGAGCCGCGGAAATTCACGCCGCATGTAACCCTCGCCCGGCTGCGCGATGCCTCGGCCCCGGCCGTCGCCGGCTATCTTGCAGCACGCGGATTTTTCTTCTCACGGCGGTTCGAGGCGACGCGCTTCGTCCTCTTCTCCTCCCGCACGTCGACAGGTGGCGGTCCTTATGTCGTCGAGGCCGCCTATCCGCTGGGATAATGCGACGAATGCTTCATTCCCCCATCAGCGAGAGCACGATCTCGCGACGATGGGCGCCACGTCGGTGCTCGAAGAGAAAAATGCCCTGCCAAGTGCTAAGCACCATGCGCCCGGCTTCAACGGGAATCGACATCTGAGTTTGCGTCAGCGCCGAACGAATATGCGCCGGCATGTCGTCTGGACCTTCATTCTCATGCACATAGAGGCCACGGCCTTCCGGCGCGATCCGTGCAAAAAAATCCTCAAGATCCTTGCGCACGTCAGGATCAGCATTCTCCTGAATGAGCAGCGATGCGGAGGTATGTCGGCAGAAGAGCGTTACGAGGCCGGTCGTCATCGCTTGGGCCGAAACCCACTGGGTGACCTCGGCCGTAATCTCGACCAAGCTTTTGCCTTGTGTCGCGACCGCGAGCCGATGCAAAGCCTGACGCATCACTCATCCTCACCGAAACGATCGCCGATGAGGAGTTCGACAGCGGCCAGGAGATCGGCGGCATCATGGCCTTTGGCGGCGACGCGAATCGTCGTACCGGGACCAGCGCCGAGCGTCAATATGCCCATGATGGAACTGCCGCCGACCGTCTCGCTGCCACGGCTGACCAACACTTCGGCGTCATAAGCCTCGATGCACTGGACGAGCTTCGCGGTGGCACGCGCATGCAGCCCCTTGCGGTTGATGATCATCAACTCGCGGGCGATGAAGCCTTCGGGCAGCGGCGATGAGGGTTGGCAATCCTCGCTATCGATGGAGGAAGGATCGGTCTTGCTCATTTTCCGCCGAGCACACGGCTCGCGACATAGATATATTTCCGGCCGGCGTCTTGCGCCTGAATGACCGCCTGTTCAAGGCTCGCGACATCGCGAACCGAGGCGAGCTTGATCAACATCGGCAGGTTGATGCCGGCAACGACCTCGATATGTCCGCCATTCATCACGGAGATCGCGAGATTGGAGGGGGTTCCACCGAACATGTCGGTCAGGACGACGACGCCGTCGCCGGCATCGACGTCCTTGACGGCCTCGAGAATGTCTTTGCGGCGCTGCTCCATGTCGTCTTCCGGACCAATCGATACGGTCGCGATCTGTTTTTGCGGGCCGACGACATGTTCCAACGCCGCGCGGAACTCGGTCGCCAGATGTCCGTGGGTCACAAGGACCATTCCTATCATCGAACGCACCGGTTCATTCAGCATCTCCGCGCGTAATCCGCTCCCTCGTTATGTAACGGCGCCGGCTTGGATTCCGACACCCGCACAGCGCAGCTGGAAACCGCCCTGGCGCCGGGGTAGCCTATATTGCGGCCGAAGACTCTTCGGATGACTGTCGGGACAATTACCGTCTCATCTAATTTGAGGCGCCATTTTGTGCGTTGCGATGCACTTGGCAAGTGAAATGACGCGCCCAAGCGTCAGATTGTGCCATCCTGTTGAAGACGCGCCATGACAAGGCAGGCGCAGTCATAACTGCTTCGGCTTTCCGGCAAAGCCAAGCGTTGCAGTTTTGCACCACAAACTTCCACATTTAGCTCGGTATCGGCCGGGTAACGGGCCAGTTGTTCCAACGGTAACAGATCGACGACGAGCCGTAGAACAACAGCTGGCTCATAGGGGAGCCGAACAATGCCTTGGCCGCGCAGCTCGATCATGCCTTGGATCGCGGCATGCCCGCGGGCAACAAGCCGGCCGCCGTGGCGGGAAAGCTCGATGCGGTCGTCCCCGACAAGTCGGGCAAAGCGGCCCACTTGTGCCGCCAGGCTCAGCAGGCTCATGGCGAGGCTGCTCTTTCCAGCGCCAGAAGGGCCGCGGATCAGGATTCCGGCCTCCCCAAAAACGACCGCGCTCGCATGGATTGTCACATGCGCCTCGGCACCACCCGCGTCTCGCGCGACGTTCGCCAAAGCTTCGTCGCTCAACGCGCTGCCCGCAGCCAGACGACAAACCGCGCGCCATGGATATAGGGCTCGGTAGCGTCCTTTACCGGAGCCAAGCGATTCAACGCTCGGATACGGCCGCCATGGGCTTCGATGATCTGGCGGGAGATCGACAAGCCGAGCCCGGAATTCTGACCGAAGCCTTGACCCGGCCGGTCGGTGTAGAAACGCTCGAAAATACGTTCGAAGGCATCGGCGGGTATGCCTGGCCCATCATCATCGACAATGATTTCGAAGCCCTCACCAGGCAGGCCGCTTTCCGCCGCCGCCTTGGCAGGACGCAAGGCGACGCGCACGTTGCCACCGGCATTCGAGAAGGATTTCGCATTGTCGATCAAATTGTTAAAGACCTGACCCAGGCGCGAATCATGGCCGAGAACCTTGAAGCTCATTTTGCGCGCATCGTCTTCCGCCGCGCCGTGCGCGACATCGAGCGTGACGCGCACGCCCTTACCGTCGCCGACCTGATTCGACATGACAACCACAGTGGTCAGGATACGGGCGATATCGACCGGCGCCATGTCGGCACGCGCGAGTTCGGCATCGAGGCGCGACGCGTCTGAAATATCGCTGATGAGCCTGTCGAGCCGGCGGACATCATGCTTGATGATGGCGAGCAGCCTCTGGCTCGATTCCTCGGTCCGCGCATTGGGGAGGGTCTCGACCGCGCTGCGCAACGAGGTCAGCGGATTCTTGAGCTCATGCGCGACATCGGCGGCAAAGCTCTCGATCGCATCGATTCGATTGTAGAGCGATTGGGTCATGTCGCGCAGCGCGCCGGAGAGATGGCCGATCTCGTCGCTGCGCGAAGTATAGTCAGGAATCTCCTGGCGCGACTTGATGCCGCGGCGCACCCGCTCGGCCGCCTCCGCGAGCCGATGCATGGGCTCGGCGATCGTTCCGGCCAGGAAGAACGACAAGAGCAGCATGATGAAGGCTGAGACGAGAAAGATGCGAATGATCGCCCAGCGTTCCGAGGCGATGATGGCATCGATGTCACCGCCCCGCGTCGACAGCAGCAAAGCGCCGCGGACGCTGCGGAAGAGCTGGATGGGCACCGCGACCGAAACGATGGTCTCGCCCTTCGCATTGACCCGCACGATGGACTGAGCGGTGCCACTCAAAGCCTTCCCCACCTCGGGATAGGCTTTACCATTGCCGACCCCGATATCCTCATAGATCGGCAGGTTCGTATAGCCGAAATAGCCCTTCACCCGATTCCATAGGTTCTCGAGCCAGTTCGTCCGATCTTCCGGCGGCGCAGCCGCGGGCAAATCATAGCGCAGAATATTGGCGCGATCGGTGAGGGCACGGGAGTCGAGCAGGAGATCGCCGTCGCGATCATAGATGCGGGCCCGCGTCTTGGTCGGCGATACGAGCCGGCGCAGCACCGGCCCGATCCGCTCGGGATTGATCGAAAATTCGAGCGACGGCCGGCTTTCGTCGGAGCCGCCATAGCTTTCGCCCGGCGCCAATTGCAGCAGTTTTTCCGGATCTATGGTGATCGAATCGGTCTCGACCGTGGCCGAGGCCGCGATCGCCGCGGCGATGATCTCGCCCTGCGTCTGCAGGCTCTGCACGCGCGCGTCGATCAACCCCTCGCGGAACTGGTTGAGATAAAGGAAGCCGACGAGAAGCGCGACGAGCCCGCCGAGATTGAGAACGACGATACGGCGGGTGAGCGAAGAGGAGAACCTGTTTGCGATGGCCCGCTCCAAGGCTCTGGCTCGCAACAGAAAGCGGACGATCACATTGCGCCTGATGCGCCGGGGGCGGCGCCGCGCGATGATCTCTCCCCGTATTTCTTCGTCGTCTTGCGCTTCGACGCTCATCCGCCTTCAGACCCTCCGATGCGGTCGGCGCTGCCGCTCTTGCCTATTGTTGTCGCATCAGATTTGTCCCGCAGCCGGTCCCCCTGCGGGTCTGATCTTCTAAAAACCGAAAAGTCAGGCCGCATGAGCCGACCTTTCGACGAACATGTCAGGCGCTTTCCTTGAAACGATAGCCGACACCATAAAGCGTCTCGATCATTTCGAATTCGTCATCGACGGCCTTGAACTTCTTGCGCAGCCGCTTGATGTGGCTGTCGATGGTGCGATCATCCACATAAACTTGATCATCATAGGCCGCATCCATCAGCGCATTGCGGCTCTTGACGACACCCGGCCGCGTGGCGAGCGCTTGAAGGATCAGAAACTCGGTCACCGTGAGCGTCACCGGCTCGTTCTTCCAGGTGCAGGTGTGGCGCTCCGGGTCCATCTTCAACAGGCCGCGCTCAAGGATCTTGGCTTCCGATTCCTTTTGCGTCGCAGCTTCCTTCGGATTGGCCCGCCGCAGGATCGCGCGGACTCTCTCGACCAAGAGCCGCTGCGAAAACGGCTTACGGATAAAATCGTCGGCGCCCATCTTAAGGCCGAACAATTCGTCGATTTCATCGTCTTTCGAAGTAAGGAAAATGACTGGGAGGTCCGATTTCTGCCGCAACCGCCGCAACAGTTCCATCCCGTCCATGCGCGGCATTTTAATATCGAAAATCGCGAGATCGGGCGGATTGGTCTTCAATCCGTCGAGCGCGGTAGAGCCGTCCGCATAGGTTTGGACACGATAGCCCTCGCCTTCGAGAGCGATGGACACGGATGTGAGAATGTTGCGGTCATCATCGACCAGGGCGATTGTCGGCATTCGGAGTCCTTGTGTTCGAAGATGAGCCTTCAATGCTCGAAGACGAGTCATTAACTGTTGGCGACATCTATCCGCGACATCAAACGCCGCCTTACGGTGCACCTAGGGGCGCAAGAGCCCCTCGGAACTGTCCCTGAAGGGGACAAGCGGTTTCGCGCCGCAGCTGCCGCTTGAACCATATCCCGGAAGAGCCATAAGACTTTTCCATAAGGACATGCCCCGCTTCCTACGCAGAACCCGCCGCCTCCCAATCGCCCAGATCACATGGGTGCATCCGTGCAATCGAAGCAGTACGAAAGCGAACCTCATAGGGCTTGACGGCCAAAATGTGACCGACTGCCATTCGCGTCCTCCTCCAAGCCAGCGCATTTTCAGCAAATGTGGATGCCGGTTCTGCGTCCGAAAATGCACTCGCTTTT